>NZ_JBALOZ010000206.1:0-20909 GCF_036965125.1 Bacillus sp. JJ1503 | reverse complement strand
TAATTCATTAATTAGTCTTTTTAATAAATCGGGAGAAACAGTTGATACAGGCTTGCCAACTAAAAGTTCTTCATATACTGGCTCAATATTTAAGATGATCCCATTTCCTTGTACCTTCGTTAACCCTGCTTCTGCTTTTAGTTCACCAAGAGTTTCCCTCAAAATTTGTTCTTTGCTTTGCTTTAGTTCAGTTTCGTACTTGGCAATCTTTTCTTCATTTGATCGTACTTCACGAATTAGTTTGATCTGGAGCTCATTTTCCTTCATGACATCTTCCCTAAGCTGCCAAGTATCTCGAGTATCACGTACAACGGGCTCTTTAACCGTTCGAAATTGAATAGCTACCATAAATCCAATGACAATCGTTATAAGTGTGAAATTTATATTTTTTTTGAATTTGTCCACGTTTTTTACCACCTAACTTTCCAACCTAATTTAAAAATGTGGACGATTTTTGAAACAATTATACATACTGTTATATTAGCTTCCTAACAAAGGCTCCAACATAATATCGGCTTTTTTTTCAAGAGTAAATAGAATATTATCATTGACTAATGAATCCTTTACTCCGCCTGTTAAATTCAAAGCTGAGGCTAAAACATCAGCATCGCCAATAGCGGAAATGACGAAGGGTGCTGGATGCTGATAGCCGTCAACTTCTATAACCGGCCCATTACAGAGAATATATGAATTATGGGCTAGCCTTTGTCCGTTAATAGCAATAGCAGAAGCACCAGATATATATAATTCATTTATTACCTTAAACACATGATGTTCATGAACAATATAATTATTAACATTCACTTCTTCAGGATTATAATCCCCATCTGCCAGCGTTACTTCAACACCTTGCCCTTTTACTTTAACCTTGCCTAAATACATTCTATACTTTTCTGCATCTTCAGCGAGATTGAAGTAAACCTGTGCTTCTTGTGACATCTCCTTCTCGATTTCACGCACTCTCTCTTGCTTTTCATTTAATTCTTTTTGTAATGAGCGGTTTTTTTCCTCTAATTGAACTAATTGATTCCGTAATTCTAAATCTCTTTCCCATTGTTTTCCTGTTATAGCTGTGTTCTCACCTTCGCTTTGAGTTTGATGATATGAAAAAGCAATGATATAGCCTAATACAAGAAAAACAAGAGAAAAAATAACATGATTACCCGTCACTTTCAATTTCTTCTTCAAGCTGTTCAGCTCCCTCTTGTTCATAAGCTTTGAAATAAGAGCCGACTTCCAAATCAATAATGCCTTTTTTATTAGGGTCCAATTGGCTAATAATTGAAGGGTAGTGTGACATTTTTTCTGAAAAGCTTTTGACTGTAGCACTTACTTCAAATCCATCATTCATATAAAGAGTCAGATTATACGTATCTGTTTTCTTTGGGGTATGGTGAATTTCAGAAATAGAATTTAATACCACCTCTGGAAGCACTTCAAGCTCATTAATCATTCCATTAAGTTCATTACCTTCAGAAAAGCCAATGAGTATAGGCGCAGTTGCGGGGATTTCAGCAGTTTTACTCTTTTTAAGAACTTTCCCATTTTCAAGAACCGGCAAATAGCTTTTATCTTTCATTATGTAGGCGATACGCTTATATTCACTTATTGTCATTCTAACGGTATTAGGCAAATTGATCTTAACATTTGCGGATTTTATCTCTGGAAGCTCTTCAAGTTTGCTCTTTATAGCACTTTCATCTACTTTCCAAATATTTATTTTCTCGGAAAGACCTGACAGAGAAATCAATTCTTCTTGGCTGTATGTGGAGCTGCCTAAAACTTCGATTTTATGTATATGGCTTAAGGGAGATTGGAAATAAATGATAAAAGAAATAAGCGTGAAAAATAACAGCAGCAAAAAAATCAGTCTTCTATTAGCTTTTTTTCGCCTTTGTTGTTTTAGCTTTGGAATTCGGTCCTCAAGAGAAACAACATTTCCTTTTTCCATATCATTCACCTCAAGTATCACACATAATCTTTCAAATAACCCAATATAAATCAAAATAAATAAAGGAAGACTTGTCCTTTTTCATAAAAACCAAATTTATAAATGGGAAAACAAACGGCACGAATAGACATGCCGTCTTTCCAAAGTGAATACTGACCTTAGTCCTAGAGTACAATTATACCATAATAAATAGCCGTAGTAAGGATTTTTTCCCGTTACTTTCGACCGATTATTTCTACTTCGGTTTCTATTTTAATCGCAAATCTTTCATAAATTTCATCTTTTATGTGCTGAATCAATGCCAGGACATCAGCAGCTTTTGCATTTCCTGTGTTGACAATGAAATTTCCATGCATATCTGATACTTTAGCTCCCCCGATGGAAAAGCCTTTTAATCCTGCATCTTCAATCAGCTTACCCGCATAATTAGGCAGGGGATTTCTAAAAATACTGCCTGCACAAGGAAAATTCCATGGCTGTGTTTCTTTCCGGTAATCCTTATTTCTTTGCATTTCTTCAAAAATTTTGTCTTTATCTCCGGGCTGTAATTGAAAGACGGCTTCAATGACAATGCCAGGGCGTTTTTTCTGTAAAACGGATGTTCTATAGGAAAATTCCATTTCCTCATTAGATAGCCATTCTACCTTCCCGTCTTCAAAAAGAATGTGGGCTTTTGTTAATATGTTAGAAATATCAGAACCATGAGCACCAGCATTCATATAAACAGCCCCACCGACTGAACCAGGAATACCACTTGCAAATTCAAGACCTGAAAGTCCCTTTCTGCTTATTTGTGTGGAAAGACTGACGATTGAATATCCACCGCCAACCTTTAGCTCTGATCCGTTAATTTCCATATGTGACAAACCTGATCCAAGTTTAATGACTGCGCCTTCTATACCTAAATCTGATATTAGCAAGTTAGACCCTCTTCCAATTGCTGTCCATCCTACTTTATATTCATGAAGGAGCTCAACTGTTTTTATTATATTTTCGACAGATGAAGGCTCAATAAACAAATTGGCTGGTCCGCCTATTTTCATAGTTGTATGATTAGCTAAAGGCTCTTGTTCTTTTATTTTTCCAATGTTTAATTCATTTAGCTTGTCAATTAATTCGTTCATATTTACCTCCCTTTCTTTTTAAATTCAATTCTAAATTTAATTTATAGACCATTTTATGCAGTTATTTCTTTTAGGCTACTTTCCCCTCTTCGTAACGAGTTCTTCCATTAGCCTGTAAAGCCTATTAGCCGCATCAGGAATCCCTAATTTCTTTGAGGATTTTTTCATGTCCTTTAACTTTACTTCATCCATTAAGATTTGGTCCATTAACTCAACAAGCTTCTTCCCTGTCAGATCCTTTTCCAATAACAATTCAGCTGCTCCATGATCACTTAATGATCTAGCATTCTTTTCCTGATGGTTATTTGTAACATAAGGACTAGGTATTAGAATACTAGGGATCCCAAGTGAGGTTAATTCAGCGAGGGTTGTAGCTCCTGCTCTAGCAATTGTTAAATCTGTTCCTGCAAGAATTTCTGGCATATTATGTATAAACGGTTTAATGATTACATTTTCAGGATTTCCAATCAATTCAACTTCATTTTGAACTTCATCAAAATGAACATCACCAGTCACATACAATATTTGATATGGCTTTTCACCAAGTTCCGCCAATGATTTTAGAACTGCTTCATTAATAGGTTTTGCACCCCGGCTCCCACCTACGATTAATACAACGGGGACATTTGTTTTTAACCCAGCGGATAGCCGCCCTTTAATTCCATCTTTCCCAATAACCTCTGAAGCACGCGGATTTCCGGTTAACTCGACTTTTTCATGCGGAAAATATTTACTTGCTTCTTCAAAGCAAACAGCAATTCGATCGACATATTTGCTTAGAAATTTATTTGTTAAACCAGGTACACTATTCTGCTCATGAATGATCGTTGGGATACCTAGCTTTGCTGCAGCATATACAACTGGCCCGCATACGTATCCTCCTGTACCAATTACAACATCTGCATTAAATTCTCTAAGCATTTTCTTACTATCCTTAACACCTTTTAAAAAACGGAAAATAGTTTTTACATTTTCTAATGAAAGCTTTCTTTTAAATCCAGTAATATGTATTGATTTAAACGGAATATTTTCTCTTGGGACAAGTTTACTTTCTAAACCGCTTACTGTTCCAATATATAAAAACTCTGCATCCTTATTATCCTTTTGTATTTCTCTTATGAGAGCAAGAGCTGGATAAATATGCCCACCAGTTCCGCCGCCGCTAATTGCTATTTTCATGTGCTCACCTCAAAGCAGAGTGTATTGATTTATTTTCTTGCCGTGGTGACCCCCGTTCGGCTCACACACCCTATTCTACTATATAAAAACTAATGATTATAATGGGATATCATAATGACATGTAAATGTAATAAATTTCAGTGGATTTTATTCATTTTCATCTAACCGTAATAAAAATACTATACGATAGACAAAACAAAAAGAAACCCTGTAATCAGGGTCAAAAAATTAATATCTTGAATATCGGCTAATATTTAACAAAACACCGATTGCTAAAAGCATAAGTGTTAAGGATGATCCGCCATAGCTTAAGAATGGAAGGGTAATCCCAGTAACGGGCATGAGTCCAATGACAACCCCGATATTAATCATGACCTGGATAGCGATCATAGCAATAATACCAACCGCTAGGAAACTGCCAAATAGGTCAGGAGCTCCGAGGGCAATCCTAATTCCTCTCCATAATAATAAAGAAAACAATAAAATTACAAACGATCCGCCAATAAACCCAAGTTCTTCCGAAAGAATGGCAAATATGAAGTCTGTTTGCGGTTCTGGGAGATAGAAGAATTTTTGTCTGCTCTGTCCTAGGCCTAATCCAAATAACCCACCTGGCCCTATTGCATATAAGGATTGAATAATTTGAAATCCGCTTCCCAATGGGTCTTCCCATGGATCCAAAAAAGACGTTATTCGTTTGATCCGATATGGAGCAGATAAGATCAAGGCTGCAAATCCTCCAAGCCCCAGTAAACCAAGACCGAGAAAATGGCTAATTCTCCCCCCTGCAATGAATATCATAACAAGACAAGTTCCAACCATGACGGTCCCCGTTCCTAGATCGGGCTGCAGCATGATTAATCCAAAAGCCAAAAACACAATCCCTAATGAGGGAATTAATCCTTTTGTAAATGACGTTATTAGTTTTTGGCGCTCAGATAAGTATTTTGCGAGAAAGGCAATCATCGCAAGCTTCATAAATTCCGATGGCTGAATCGAAAAAGCTCCGACCCCTATCCAGCTCCTTGAACCATTCCTAACATTTCCAATTCCTGGTATGAGAACAAGTATTAAAAGGACAAAACAAATGATGACTATAACCTTTGCCCAAGTTCTCCAAGTCCAGTAATCGACATTCATAATAAAAAACATCGCGGCTATCCCTACCCCTGCGAACAGCAGCTGTCTCTTAGCAAAGAAAAAAGAATCATCAAATTTATACTCTGCCCAAATAGCGCTAGCACTATATACCATCGTTAATCCAACTGAAAGCAATGTTAAAGTTACGATGATTAAAATCAAATCGGGAGTCGTTCTTTTTGTTGGCAACACAAAACACCTCGAATGCTAGTTTTAGGGCCGTGTAAAAAACGAAGCAATTTTTGCGAAAGATGACTCCCTAAGCTGTTTTTTCCTTTTTCGCGTACAAGCCCTCACTTAAGCATATGCACCGCTTGTATAAAAATGTCTCCCCTAACCTCAAAAGTTTTATATTGATCCCAGCTCGCACAAGCTGGCGATAATAATATCACGTCTCCCAGTTCAGATAACTGATAGGCTACAGGAACGGCTTTTTCCACATTATCGACATGCAAAATGTTTTTTATTCCTGCTTTAATGGCAGCTCTTTCAATTTTTGGGGCTGTTTGCCCAAAGGTTACTATTGCCTTTACGTTTTTGAAGTAAGGAGTGAGTTCATCAAATTCATTCCCACGGTCCAAACCGCCCGCAAGAAGAATAATAGGTTCATGAAAAGCGGAAATAGCATTTTGAGTTGCTAAAATATTCGTTGCTTTTGAATCGTTATAAAATTTTCTGCCCCCAAATTCTCTAACATACTGCAAGCGATGCTTAACACCTATAAATGTACGAAGTACTTTTGAAATTGCCTCGTTATCAACTGATGAAAGCTTGGCCGCAGCAATAGCAGAAAAAATATTTTCTAAGTTATGAGCACCCGGCAACACGATTTCCTTTGTCTCAATAATTCTTTCGTTATTAAAGTAAATCCAGCCGTTTTCATGATAAACACCAGAATTTAATTTACTTTTAACTGAAAACGGAATGATTGTGGCATTTGCCTGTGCAGCGACCTCCAACACTTCATCCTGCTCAGCATTTACGATAAAATAATCATCATTCGTTTGATTTTTAGTAATATTTGCTTTCGCTTGAACATAATCATTTCTTGTCCCATGATAATCAAGGTGAGCATCGTAAAGATTTGTTAAAATAGCAATTTTCGGTTTAAATTCATTTATACCCATAAGCTGAAAAGAAGACAATTCGATAACAATTGTATTTTCCCTAGTTGCCTCCTGTGCTACATCGGATGCTACTGTACCAATATTGCCTGCAATTAAAGGAAGCTTCCCGCCTTCCTTCAGCATTTCATAAATAAGTGTGGTAGTTGTTGTCTTCCCATTTGTCCCTGTGATCCCAATAAGCGGGGCTTCAGAAATTTGATAGGCAAGCTCAACCTCTGTAATAATAGGTATCTCCTTTTCAATTGCCCCTACAATCATTGGATTATGATAAGGAATCCCCGGATTTTTCACGATAAGCTCAAAACCCTCTTCAAGGAGTCCTATAGGATGCTCTCCACATATAACAGTAATTCCTTCTTCTAGCAGACTTTGTGCCTCCAGATTTTCGGAAAGTGGTTTGTAATCATTTACGGTTACAAAAGCACCGAGTTTATGTAAAAGAGAAGCAGCAGCAACCCCACTTTTTGCTAATCCTAATACTAATATTTTTTTATGACGATAGCGATTGATCTGTTTCAATTACATCCACACCTCAATATAGATTCCAAGAATTGCGCAAAGCAGGCCTACAGCCCAAAAGGTCACCACTACTCTCCACTCAGACCATCCAATTAGCTCATAATGATGATGTAATGGACTCATCTTAAAGATCCTTTTACCTGTTGTTTTAAATGAAATCACCTGTAAAATAACAGACAAAGTTTCGATTACAAAAACGCCGCCAATAATAAGTAAAATGATTTCAAGCTTTGTTAATATAGCAATTGTAGCAATAGCTCCACCAAGTGCTAGGGAGCCGGTATCCCCCATAAATACTTTGGCAGGATGAGCATTGAAAACGAGGAACCCTAGCACAGCACCTGCCACCGCTACAGAAAAAATGGCAATTTCAAATTGTGATAAACTCCAAGCCAAAACAGCAAACGCTCCAAAAGCGATTGCAGCTGTTCCAGATAAAAGACCATCCAAACCATCTGTAAGATTCACAGCATTGGAAAAGCCAACTAGCCAAAATATGATAAAGAAAACATACATCCAGCCTAAATCAAAAGAAAGATTTGTTAATGGAATATGAATGACTGTTGAAAAATCGTTTTGCTGAAAAACAAAATAAAAAATAATTGAAATAATAATTTGCCCTAATAACTTCTGTATTGAAGTCAATCCTAGATTCCTTTTCAAAGCGACCTTAATAAAGTCATCAAGGAAACCAAGCAGCCCAAATCCGAGTGTAACTAATAAGAGCAAATAAGTCTTTACAGTTGGTTCAGAGAACTTCCCTGTCATCACAATGGTAGTAATGGCAATCGAGAGAAGGATCATAATTCCCCCCATCGTAGGAGTACCGGATTTCTTTAAATGTGATTGAGGACCTTCCTCTCTTATGCTTTGCCCAAATTTTAATCTTCTCAAGAAGGGGATAAAGATGGGAGAAAGCAGGACTGTTACTAAAAAGCTCATTATTATTGTAAAAAATATTACTTTCTCCATCATTTTGCTCCCTCCTTTCCATCCTGGAGCAGATTATTTATTACCTTCATTTTTTCTGCTATCACAGCAATATCATATGTTGAATTATTTTCATTAAGAAGTATTTCATCTGAAAAGAGGAAATTAGTCACTTTAAGTTCTGTTTTTTGTTGTTGGTTTAATTTTTCTATATATAGTTCCATCATGTCCTTTAAGCCTTTCAATAAGTCATTAGTAAAAAATATTGGAAAATGATTAGGAGTATATCGGGGAATCTCCATCTCTTCCTTCCACAGGGCAGCAACTGCACCATTTTCAATGGCTTTCTTCAACTCCCCTGTATTCTCGCCAAGAGGGATGAACACTCCTCTGAATTGGGGTACATCTGAAATTGTCGCGACCGTATGAAAAAAAAGCTCATGATCCTGTATTCCTTTCATTTTCGGAAACAGTTTCGCTAAATCACCATACGCTAATAACATTTTATCGCTCCTCTATTGCCGCTTTTGCAACTAGCCGGTCATCAAAATCAAAAACTTGATTTCCAATTAGCTGATAGGTTTCATGCCCTTTTCCAGCTATTAATATGACATCACCTTCAGCTGCCATGTTAATTGCATAATAAATTGCTTCTTTTCGGTCAAGAATAACTTTATATTTTTGACCTTTTACCCCAGCTTCCATATCTGCCAATATCGCGAGGGGATCCTCACTACGGGGATTATCAGAAGTGAAAATAGCATCGGTGCCATACTGACATGCAATACTTGCCATTAATGGCCTTTTCGAACGGTCCCTGTCCCCGCCACAGCCAACGATTACAAAAATTCTTTTTGCAGCAATTTGCTTGACTGTTTTCAATGCATTTTCTAAGCTGTCTGGCGTATGTGCATAATCAACAATCACAGTAAATTTCTGTCCTGCATCGACTGTCTCAAAACGGCCAGAAACACCTTTCACTTCCTCAATTGATTGAATGATCGGTTTCATAGGAATGCCGGATGCTATCCCTGCACCAATTGCTGCCAACACATTATATACGCTAAACATCCCTACTAGCTGCATAGATATTTGATAAATTCCAAATGGACTATGTAATTCAAATGATGTCCCAAAAGCTGTCATTTGGATATTTACAGCTTGTAAATCTGCAGGCTGATCAATCCCATATGTTAAAACATGAGCTGATGTTGCTTTTATATAATGATTGGTTACAGAATCATCGTTATTTAGAACGGCATACTTTGGAGGATTATATCGGAATGCACTGCCTAACTGTGCAAACAAAAGACCTTTTGCATTTCTATACTCATCCATGGTTTTATGGAAATCCAAGTGATCCTGAGTTAAATTTGTGAAAACGGCTATATCAAAATCACACCCGTGGACCCTTCCTTCATCCAAAGCATGAGAAGAAACTTCCATCACTGTTGATTGTACACCAGCATCAGCCATTCGTCTGAAAATCCTTTGCAGTGTAAGGGCATCTGGAGTTGTATTTTTCACTTCCGATATTTTATCCCCTATTTTTGTATACATTGTCCCAATCAAGCCAGTCTTTCTGCCATAATCGGATAATATTTTTTCGATTAAATGGCTTGTTGTTGTCTTGCCATTTGTTCCGGTAATCCCAATTAAATGCAGTTTCTTACTTGGCTGTTTGAAAAAGGAGTCGGCTAATAACGCCATTGCACGCCTTGTATTTCGAACAACAATAACCGGTACAGAAAGGTTCATTTCTTTTTCGGAAATGATTGCGGCCGCACCCTTCTTTACCGCAGAGGAGGCAAAATCATGTCCATCTACTGTAAATCCTTTAATACAAATGAACAAACTGCCTTTTTCCACTTTACGACTGTCATTTTCTATTGAAGAGATGTCAGGATTTTCTCCGCTATATGCCATGTATGGCTGCAAATCATGCAAAAGCGTATGTAACTTCATTTCGTCATCCCCTTAACTCATAGACTTTACATACTATAATCCATGCCATATTAGAAACAGCCAAAAATCGTAACGATTTTCATTTTACATGAAAAATTGACATTTAGCTATTCGAATTTACTAAGTCTAAAAATGGATAATAAAAATGCAGGCGGCGTATCATAATGGGCCGCCCGCTTTTTTTTAGAATGGCATTATTTTATTCTTCCTTGCCAAAATAAAGTCTTATTGTGGACCCTTCTTTAAGCTTTATTCCCGGTTCTGGTGTTTGCTTAACCACTTTGTTCCCTTCCCCGCTAGCATCTATTCTTAAATTAATATATAGTTCTCCGAGCTCTTTTTTCGTTATCCCTACTAAATCCGGCACTTCGATCATCGGAACATCAGGCCATGTAAGCTTTTTCTCGATTTGTTTTTCCCTCGGCTTAACTCCCATCGCACGCAGCCTATCTTCCATAATGTCTCCTACAATCGGGGCAGCAACAACTCCCCCAAATTGAACGGTGCCTTTTGGATTATCTACAGCAACATATACAACTAGCTGTGGATCATCTGCTGGGGCAAAGCCAATAAATGAAACGATATGGTTATTTTCAAGGTATCTGCCGCCTTGGGCCTTTTGGGCTGTTCCGGTTTTTCCTCCCACACGGTACCCGTCAATAAATGCTTTACCTCCCGTTCCTTGGGCCACAACACTTTCAAGGGCATATCTAATTTGATCTGATGTTTCTTTTGAAATTACTTCCCTTTTAGCTGTAGGAGTTTTTCTCATCACAACTTCACCAGTTATTGGATCAATGAGTTCCTTTGCTACATATGGCGTATATAATGTCCCGCCGTTTATAGCTGCTGAAAGGGCAGCAACTTGTTGGATGGGAGTGACTGAAACCCCCTGTCCAAAAGCAGTAGTTGCTTGTTCAACGGGCCCCACTTTATCCATATTAAACAGGATTCCAGTTCCTTCTCCTTGCAGGTCTATTCCTGTTTTTTCACCAAATCCAAAGTCTCTTATATATTTAAATAAAGTTTCTTTTCCTAATCTATCACCAAGCTCAACAAAGCCAGGGTTACACGAATTTTGAACTACTTCAAGGAATGATTGGCTGCCATGGCCGCCTTTTTTCCAGCATCGCAATCTTGCTCCGCCCACTTTAACGTAGCCCGGATCATGGAAATGATCTTTTTTCAGATCTACCTTCCCTTCCTCCAATGCGGCAGCAAGTGTTATGATTTTAAAAGTAGATCCTGGTTCAAATGTACTCCAAATTGGGAGATTACGGTTGTAAACTTCAGGTGAGACATTCCGGAAATTAGCAGGATCAAAATTTGGCCTGCTTGACATCGCTAATATTTCTCCATTATTCGGATTCATCGCGATAGCAATTATTCCATCTGGGTTATAAGTCGCTTGAGCATTATCTAATACCCGTTCCATAATGGTCTGAACCTTAGAATCTATTGTTAACCTTAAATCTAATCCATCCTCAGGGGGATCATAATCGTCAGCCATATCATTCATTCGTTCACCTTTTGCATTTGCATAAAACTTAACGGATCCCTTTTTCCCCTGCAATTCTTTATCATAATAAAGTTCTAAACCCATCAACCCTTGATTATCAATCCCGGCAAACCCTAAAACATGGGACAAATAATTTCCAAATGGATAATGTCTTTTTGAATCCTCACCAAGATAAACACCATCTATATTCAACGCTCTTATTTCTTTTGCCTTTTCATGGGAGATCTTTCTTCCAGCTGTTAATTTTACATCTTTTTCTTTCTTAGTAATCTCTGAATAAATTTTTTCCTTAGATGCATTAAGGACTGCAGCCAATTTTTCCGCAACATCATGAGGGTCTTTAATTTGCCTTGGTACTACATATATTGTAGGTGCACTGACATTTGTCGCAAGCGCGATCCCATTACGGTCAACGATTTCGCCTCTTTCAGGTTCGAAGGGTATATCACGGCTCCATAGTTCTTTTGCACCATCTGTTAATGAGTTGCCCAAAAAGAATTGAACATATCCAAGCCGAATATCGATTATAAAAAAAATTAACATGCCTGCGACTAAAGCTATTGTTAACCTTTTTCTCACTGTTACATTAGAAACACGCATACACGAACGATCCTCCTTAGTTTATGGCTCGTTCCAATATATGCTTGTACCCATTTAAATAGAATAAGAAAAGCGGAGGCGCCTTGCCCAGGGGCGACAAGCATAAGACCAGCCAGCAGGAAGGTTGTTCTTTACCTTCATGCTGGATGGACTTATGACCTCGAGCCCCTAGGCGCTGCAGCTAGACAATAGAAATGCGGAGGACCTGAAGCTAGACAATAAAAAAAGACCAACAGAACATTGGACAAATAATCAAAAACTTTGATTATCACTCCATATATTTTGTTATGGTCTTCAGTTCTTTGTTTAATCTTTCACTTCAATCGTTTCTTCCTCGTCTTCTACTGTTTGCTCCTCTTCGTCCACTCTGTATTTTTCAATCGGAGGCTCTAACTCTACTATTAAATATTCACCTTCGTTAAATAATGCACCAGGTTTTAAATTTTGCTTCTTTACATATCCATCTCCAACAGAATTTAGCTTTAAATTTCCTAGCTTGGCAATCTTCATTACGTCTCGCAATGACCAACCTGTCATATCCGGAATCGTTAATTGCCCATCTGTTCGAATCATAACCTTTTCTTTCGAAAGCAAGTTTGAGCTAGCTTCTGGAAGCTGTTTTATTATCTGATTGCCTTTTCCAATTACAATCGGTTCCATCCCTTTGTTATTTAATTGTTTAATAGCCTCTTCGGTTGTTAGGTCTGTCACATTAGGTATTAAATCAAAATTAGGTTTTGTTTGCACTACTGGATCAATATTCAAATATTGCAGACTGCTCTTCATAACCGGATTAAAAATATCAGCAACTGGAATTGCTCCACTCGTATGAATATCAATTTCAGGCTGCTGGACTGCCACATAGACAACTAACTTAGGATCATCCTTTGGAGCCATTCCTAAAAATGAAAACACATAGTTTTGACGGCCAGTTAAATATCCGCCTTGAGGATCAGGAATTTGTGCAGTCCCTGTTTTTCCAGCAATATCGTATCCTTCAATATTGTAATAATTGAAGCCGGTTCCTTTAGGTGAGGATACGACCGTTTCCAAAATATCTCTAACTTGTTTTGCTGTGTTTGCGGAAATAGGCTTTCCTGCAATTTCGGGCTCGGTCTTTTTAACTATTCTATCATCACTATTAGGATCGACAATTCTACTAATAATATGAGGCTTCATCATATTCCCATCATTGGCGATAGCAGTAGCCGCCTGAACCTGCTGGATAGGAGTAATAGCTGTTCCCTGCCCAAAGCCAGTTGTTATTTTTTCCAATGGCCAATTATAGACGATTTTACCTCCTGTTTCTTTCGGCAATTCAATTCCTGTTGGCCGGTCAAAGCCAAAACTCGTTAAATATTGTTCGTAGCGGTCAAAGCCCAGTTTTTCTTTTACAAGTTTTGCGAATACAACGTTGGATGAGCGTTGAACCCCTTCTAAATAGGAAATGGTTCCCCAGCCATTGCCATTGTTCCAATCTCGAACAGGTCTTGTCTTATTATCTACGGCATATTGTCCTGACTTAAATGAATCATTCGGGTTGAAAACTCCTTCTTCAATAGCCGCTCCCAAGGTAAAAATTTTCATCGTTGAACCTGGTTCAAATGAATTCTCAATGATCTCATTATGCCATGTTTCACTTATCCCTTCCTTCGTCATTGGGTGAAATGAGGGCCTTTGCCCCATTGCCAGGATCTCTCCGGTTTTCGGATCTGCCACAACCGCGAAAATTTTCTTTGGTTTATATTCGCTATCTACTTTATTTAAAGAATCCTCCAAAAAGGTTTGGATTTTCTTATCAATCGTTAAATAGACATCCTGTCCATCACGAGCAGGGGTAACATGTTCCTCACTGTCAGACAATAGGTATCCCCAAAGATCACTTTCGTATTTAACCTTGCCATTTTCCCCTGTCAAAATATCATTCAGACTTTGCTCTAATCCGAGCATTCCTATTGTATCAGTTCTATTTTTTTCAGTTTCTTTTTTTTCTACGTAACCAACTAAATGGGAAGCAAATACACCATTAGGATAAAAACGTTTTGTATCTTTAATGAATGTAATCCCAGGAAGCTTCAATTCTTCTATTTCTCTTTTCTTCTGGTTTGTTAAATCACGGCCAGCTTTGCCGAACTCAACCTGAAAAGGCTTTTCATTACTATCAGGTTTTAATTTAGTTAAGATTTTATAAATGTCTGACTCATTCATTTCAATTACTTTTGCAAGTTCTCTTGCCGTTTTTTCTGGATTCATCACGTGACGGGGCTTTTTATCATTTGTGGTCATTTTCTCATCTAAAATCGCAACAAGTTTATATGAGTTCATATCAGTAGCGAGGACTTCTCCATTTCGGTCAAATATCGTCCCTCGCCTTGCTTCTATTACTCTTTCATTTTCATATTTTTGTTGCGCCTTTGCAGCTAGAACATGTCCCCGGATTTCACCTGTCATTTGTATGGAGATAAAGCGGTAAACTAAGACAAAAAAGAGCAGACCAAATATTACAAATAATATTGCTGCTCCAAAGTTAATATTTGGCTGTTTTTTAATCATTAATCGTGCACAACCTTAACATTGTTTTCATTTAATTTCAGCCCTAGCTCCTTCGCCTTTTCCCAAATCCGTTCGTATGTACTTAGTTCGCTTACTTGCATTTCAAGATCTCCATTTACCCTATNNCTTTTGTATCTTGAATTTCTTTATTTATTTCGTAAATTGCCGCTTGATTAGAGACAATATTAACTGCACCAAAACAAACAATCCCTGTGAAAACTAAACCTAATATTTTTTCCCCTGGTGAAAGCCACGGATTTCGATTCTTTACCTTCTTTGGTGCTTGTACCATTTGTTTTTGCTGTTCATGTCTTTGCTCTTGCTGGAGTTTCCGCGCTAGGTTTCCCATTCTATCCCTCCTGTTATAGTTTCTATTTTAGTTTTCAATTATTTTCTATAATTTTTCAGCGATTCGAAGCTTTGCTGATCTAGCTCTATTATTCATCTCCAGTTCTTCTTCAGACGGAGTGATAGGCTTTCTTGTAATTAATTTTAAGACTGGTTTGAATTCATCTGGAATAATCGGCAATCCATGAGGGAGATTAGGTGTTTCGCTCGCAGCTTTAAATGAAACCTTGCAAATCCTATCCTCGAGTGAATGGAATGTAATGACACTAATCCTTCCGCCAGGCTTCAAAATATCAATAGCTTGCTGCAAGGATCTCTCAAATACGCCTAATTCGTCATTAACGGCAATACGTATTGCCTGAAAAACTCTTTTTCCAGGGTGACCGCCTTTTCTTCTAGCGGGGGCTGGAATTGCTTCCTTAATCAATTCAACGAGCTGGCCAGTCGTTTCAATTGGAGACAGTTCGCGTGCAGCTTCAATTTTTCGAGCAATTTGCTTTGAAAACTTTTCTTCTCCGTATTTAAAGAAAATCTTTACTAAATCACCATAGCTCCAATGATTAACGACATCATAAGCAGAAAAATCTGCATCCATGTCCATTCTCATATCTAATGGAGCATCATGATGATAGCTAAAGCCTCGTTCAGGAGTATCTAATTGGGGAGATGAAACACCTAAATCATACAATACCCCATCAACTTGATGAACTCCCAACTTTTCCAATTCCGCTTGAAGATGTTCAAAGTTACTTTTAATAAATGTTATTCTATCACCGTATTTTGCAAGTTTTTCCTTAGCATGTAAAATAGCCGTATCGTCTTGGTCAAAAGCATATAGCTTTCCATTACCTGATAGCTTGGACAATATTAATTCACTATGTCCTGCCCCGCCTAATGTACAATCAACATACACGCCTTCAGGATGAATATCCAAACCATCTACTGTTTCTTTCAGTAATACTGTTGTATGTTCAAACATGATGTCCACCTCTTTTTCTGCTGAATAAAGTTAAATATCAAACCCAATCATATTCTCTGCAATTTCAGCAAAAGATTCCTCTGAATCAGAGAAATAATCCTCCCATAAACTTTTACTCCATATTTCAATCCTGCTGGAAACCCCTAAAACGACACATTCTTTTTCCAAGTTTGCATATGAAGCAAGAGGGGAGGTTATATTTATTCTTCCTTGTTTATCAATTTCACATTCCGTAGCACCAGAAAAGAAAAAACGGGTAAATGCACGAGCATCTTTTTTTGTGAGCGGTAAGCCTTTAAGCTTTTCTTCTAGCAGCTTCCATTCATCCATTGGGTAGCCAAACAAACATTGATCCAAGCCGCGTGTTAGGACAAATGATTCTCCTAAACCATCACGGAATTTAGCAGGTACAATTAAACGGCCCTTATTATCAATGTTATGATGGTACTCCCCCATGAACATACCCACTAACCCCACTTTCTTACTCAAATGTACCACATTCCCCCACTTTCCTCCACATATTTTTAAAATTCTATGACTGGCTTTAAAATCCTTTAGAAAATATCAGCTATTCCCATTTTTTCGTTCGTCTTTTCCCTACAAATCTTTGCACCATTTTAAAATCCTCTCTGTTCTTCAACAAAAAAAGACTTCATCCTATGGGATAAAGTCTTTTTTCGGCAAATATTTTATTGCTTACATTTTAATTAATTTATGGGTGCCATCGAATGTAAAGCTGCACTCCAAAAGGTTATGGATAAAGTTAAATCCATATTGATTGATAAAGAATAAACAATTCAACATCCGTTCTTGGGGTGAACCTAGTGGCCTGATGGCATTCTCTACCCTTGCAAACTTATTTATCAATACGTCATATTTTAATTGTTCTGCCTGATCAAGCTTTGCTTCCATAAAATCCAGCTGCTTGATCAATAAGCCTTCATTCTTTTTAAGAAGTGGAACCAAGCCTCTATCTTTTTTCATTAAATAGCTTTCCAGCATTTCGTAATTTTGCAGAAATTCCTGCTTTGTTTTATTGAAAAGCTCTTTCAATTGCTGATCCCTAATTGATTGTAGAAACTGAAGCCTTTCCTTTTCTGTACCCGAAATTAATACTTCTTCCAAATCAAGCCCAAGCTCAAGTATATCTGATTCTATAGAGCGATCTAGGAAGGTAATATTTAGACGAGGTACGATTGGAGGCATTCTTAAATCAAAGTGTTCAAACGCCATTTTTAGCTCTGCCCAGTACGCAATTTCTCCAGGTCCAGCAATAAAAGCAAGTGTTGGAAATAGCCATTCTTGCATGATCGGTCTAGTTACTACGTTATTGCTAAGCTTTTCAGGAAACTCCTGTGCGAGATCAAGCAAGCTTTGCCGGGTGATTTGAAAGGAACCGTCTTTTCCGCTGAATGCATCCTTATCCTTATCATACTCTAGGAGGATTCTTTCATAATTATCTTCGTCATAATAAAATAAATTTGCAGCATCATTACTTATTTCAATCATATTTGAAAAGCCATCTTCTTTAAGTTCAGACTGCTGGGATAATACAGATTTCGTGATCTCTTTAAAGCTGTTTATTTGTTTGACAAAAAACTCCTTTTCAAGACTTCGAAGTTTTCGGTCACCTGAATCAATAATTAAGAGACCCGTATCCTTAAACATCTGCATAATAAGATAGGCAAAAAAATCAACAAATGAATCAGATTTGCTGATAGCTGCTTCCGCTTCTGCCAGAAGGCCTAGCGTATGTTCAGTTTCCCCAAAAGTTTGAATAATCGCTTCCACCCATTTGAGACACTGTTCCCGGTCGATCGTAATATCAGAGACCATTCGTTTATCACGTATTTTTTCCGGATATACTTTCTTTTCGATTTTATTGTTATTTTCAACATATACATGATTAACTTCCTGATAATCATGATCCTCTCCTGCAATCCAAAAGACTGGTATAACCGGAATATTTAATTCCTGCTCCTTTTGTTTCGCCAGGCTAACGATCGAAATAATCTTATGTATGCTATAAAGTGGCCCAGTAAGTATACCCGCCTGCTGACCACCAATAATAACTGTACTATTTTCCTGCTTCAGCTTTTGGAGTGAAGACTGAACCATTTCAGAGCCTGGGAATTTAGACATGTATTGTTCAATGTGAGCTGCGAGTTCTTCTCTCATATATGAACGATTCAATAATTCTCCGCGGCGTTTTTCAAAATCTAAGTGGTCATTGTAACGATAATGAAAATATCTCTGAATATTCTTTGTCTGTTCTAAATATTCTGTTGCAAATCGGTTTGTCGCCGGTAAGGAGAGATTTAAAATCTCCATTTAAGTCTTCCTTTCTAATCCACAATTTTCATTAATAGGCTGTACATGCTTATCAATCATTCTTATTCATCTTCATTTGTTTCCATATGAGTATAGCATTGTCTGATTTGAAAAGAAAAAGACTTTGCTCAAAATTATATTAACCTCCCGCTACAAATCCACTTACGCTTTGAATTAATCCAATTACTGTTAACACAATATATGCCGTAAAAAATACGAGAAAATTAAATCGCCAAAACCCTTTGAAAACTAGCAGCAAATTTATTTCATGTTTGATTTTCCAATGAAGTAAGACAAATATAATGGCTAAAACAAGCAAGGATAAAAAAATAATCCATAAAAACGATTGTTCCCAAATTGCCAGTATTAAAAAATGGACAGAGATGATAAACAGGAAGGTACTTACATCTAGAGCCATGTGTACTGATTTTTTATGCTGCCTTGTCACTTGCTTACATATAATGAATACGAGAAAATAACCTAATAATGGAATTGTAACAAATATAGCAATGACTGAAGATAAAAAAGATATCATTCATACGCCTCCCTTCCTTAATACTCCTTACCTTTTATCGAATGATAAAAAAATTCAGTAAGAGGAGCATGCACTCCAATGTCACCTGCCTTTTCCAGCACATAGCCTAGGATCGCATCCACTTCAGTCGGTCGATTTCCATCTAAATCTTGGAGCATGGATGAACGATTAGCAGCTGTTTTCCTGCATACATTTTCAAGATGTGATAGTGTCTCATCTTTATTCTCCATATATAAAATAGAACTAATTTCGTTAAACATTTGCTTAAAGAGCTTATTGTAATATGGGTTGTCAAGTAGTTCACCATTGCGAACATTTAAAACTGCGGTTAAAGGATTAATAACTGAATTTACAATTAGCTTTTTTACTAGCATGCTTTCATAATCTTTTTCTGTCACAAACGGAAAGCGATCAACATATTGATTTGCTATTTCATTCATAAGGTTTAAAGATTGGCCCTTATATATAGCTATTCTCGTAATTCCATTTCCTGTATGAATAACATGATTTAAACTTTCCTTCTTTGCTCCATGCTCGACAGATCCAATATAAACATTATTCGCCTGTATCGAATCCAATAATTTGATATGCCCCATACCATTTTGCAGAAATAAGAAAGATCCTTTATAGCAGGGGGCAATGTCTGCGATTCTCTGCAAAATATCGGGCAAATGATATTGTTTAACAGCAAGAATTGTTAAATCTTCATTTCCTTCCCAAGCAGAAAACTTTGCAGTGTTAATAGAATGAACGATCTTTTGTTCATTTTTTTCAAAAATTAATCCTTCAGATGATAAGGTAAACTCCTGTTCCATTGAACGGACATATAAGCATACATGATGAAATTCATTTAGATAATGGGCAAATAGAAGACCTAATGATCCTCCGCCAATAATTGCAATTTTCATAACATCCACTTCACTATCTATGTATTTAGTCATATTTTAACAGAAAAATGATAAAAGGTAATTAGAAAGACTACTATTAAGAGTTAATTATATGTATACAAAGAACCCCTTTTTCGGAAGTGAAAAAGGGAAATAATAACCTTAACATCCAATTCAACAAATTAACTGCATTCACAGCATCTCAAATATTGACTGAAAAGGTTTTATTTAAAAGAAAGCTTGTCGTATAATTGCCGCTTTTAAAGTCTGAATCCATCAATATTTCTTTAAAAAGAGGTGCATTTGTATTAATTCCCTTTAACTCAAGTTCAGCAAAAAATTTGCTAGCCTTCCTTATTGCCTCATCCCTAGTTTCACTATATATTATGCACTTTGCGATCATTGGATCATAAAAGGGTGTAACAGTAGAGGCTGAATCATATCCTGAATCTACACGGACACCTTTAATGGCATGCCATTGGAACACTTCAATTTTTCCCGGAGAAGGCAGAAAACTTTTCGGGTCTTCTGCATATAATCTAAATTCAATCGCATGTCCCGATCTGCTTATTTCATTTTGCAACAGCGGTAATTTATCTCCCCTAGCAACAAGAATTTGCCATTCCACTAGGTCCAAACCCGTTATTTGTTCTGTAACAGGATGCTCTACTTGAAGCCTTGTATTCATTTCTAAAAAATAAAAATTTTCCTGCTCATCCACAATAAATTCAATTGTGCCTGCATTTTTATAGTTAACTGCAGAGGCTGCTTTTAAGGCTGTCTCGTACATTTTCCCCTTACATTCTTCAGTTAAAAATGGGGATGGTGATTCCTCTACCACTTTTTGGTGCCTTCTTTGAATGGAGCAATCCCTTTCGTACAAGTGGACATTATTTCCATAATCATCTCCAAAAATTTGTACCTCTATATGCCTTGCATTTTCTATATATTTTTCAACAAATACTTCTTCTGAACCAAAATAGGCTTTTGCTCGCGCTTTCGTAGACCCAAAGGATTTGGCAAGGGCTTGCTCATTTTCACAGCGTATCATGCCTATTCCTCCACCGCCTCCGCTAGCTTTAAGCATTACTGGATAACCAATTAACTCTGCGAGCCGGCAAGCTTCCTCAAGTGTAGAGGTTCCTTCCTCACTGCCTGGAACTACTGGTACACCCGCCTCCATCATCGTTCGCCTTGAGACAATTTTGTCTCCCATTAATTC
>NZ_JBALOZ010000205.1:0-6980 GCF_036965125.1 Bacillus sp. JJ1503 | reverse complement strand
TCCATTTTCACTGCGTTTTCTGCATCTTTTACACTACCATTAAAGGTTTTAAGCTGAATATCACTATTGTTCATTTTCAATTGGTTCAATAAAGGATTGATTAGTTCTCCCGTTTCGTCTATGACAGCAATCGTTTCTTCAGATCCTTCACCTTTATTGAAAAAGTCCATAATTCTAGACATATTAGTTAGGCACGCTACAATTAGCACTGTGATAAGCGTTGTAATAATAAATGATTTTGTTTTGAGCTTGGAAAAGTATGTATGACCAAGAATGATCCAAAAATTACTCATAGGAAGCACCCACCTTCTCAATAAAAATATCATTCAATGAAGGCTCTTCAAGTGCAAACTTTCGAATAAATCCTTTTCCAACAATCTCCTTCAAGACTCTCTCTGCAATGTCTTCACTTTCGATTTGCAAATGGATGCCTTCAGTCGTTTGCCGAGCCCTTGAAACGCCAGGATAATTCTTTAAATACTCAAGGCTGAAGTCAGCATGAATAACTAAATTCTTTTTCCCGAATGAACGTTTGATTTCTTTTAGGGCCCCTTTCACAACTGGCTTCCCTCTATGCATGATGCACAAATGCTCACACATTTCTTCCACATGCTCCATGCGATGGGAAGAGAAAACAATCGTAGTCCCTTTATTCTTCAATTCAATAACAGCATCTTTAAGCTGTTCCACATTTACTGGATCTAAACCGCTAAAAGGTTCATCGAGAATTAATAATTTTGGTTTATGTATGACCGCTGTAATAAATTGGATTTTTTGTTGGTTCCCCTTAGAAAGCTCCTCGACTTTTTTATCCACATATTCAGGTACTTTAAACCGGTTCAGCCAGTAGTCAAGCTCCTTCAATATTTCTTGTTTATGCATTCCCCTTAATCTCGCTAAATAAACAATTTGATCCTTAACCTTAAGCTTCGGGTATAACCCTCTTTCCTCTGGCAGGTACCCAATAATCGGACTAGTAGAATAATCAATCCGTTTTCCGTCCCATGTGATATTCCCTTCACTTACATCAATTAAGCCAAGAATCATTCGAAAAGTTGTCGTTTTTCCCGCTCCGTTCGCCCCAAGAAAGCCAAACATTTCTTTTTCGGGAATCGTTATTGAAAGGTCATCAACAGCTGTAAACTTTCCAAAGCGCTTTGTTACATGCTCTAATTTTAATCCCATTTCATACTCCTCCTATCCTCTTACTTATACGATTAATATAGAAAAAAGGTTCAAATACTTTTTCATTTTTTCCTATTTGATCTCCATTAATAAAGACTTTGCACAAATCCGAAAATTATGGAAAAATAATAGTAATCATTATTATTAGGATCAAGGAGGATTTTTTATGAAGACATATAAATTAACTGTTTTTGAAAAAAGTGGAGAAAAGCTTTTAGACGAGGCCTTTCAAGCAGGAGATGATATAGAGGCAAAAGGGAAGAGCGAGCAAATGATAAAGGAAAAAGGCTTCGATGAAAAAACATATCGCTGCACTTCTCCTTCTGGGAAACTCATTTTATTTCATTCTTAATTGACTTAAATGGCGATAGCAAAAAAGAACTGAAGCTAACCTTTTTTGCTTTTCGCTCACATTATTTTCCGATAAATACAGGTTTTCTTTTTTCGATGAACGCTTGAATGCCCTCTTGGTGATCTTGCGTTTGCGTCATTTTATACTGACCCGCTTTTTCAAGCTCGAGGATTTTATTTAGTTCTGGGAGGTTTTTTTCTATAAAGATTTTTTTCGTTTCAATCATGGCTTTTACTGGGCTTCTTAGCCAAGTATTTATTTTTTTGTCTAGTACATTGTTCAGCTCCTCTTCAACTGCCTCATGAATAAGACCTAGCTGGTAAGCCTCATCAGCAGCTAATGGCCTCCCTTCCCAAATGAGGTGCTTTGCTTTATCTTCTCCAAGACGCTTTTCTAAGAAATAATGGGCCGCACCATCAGGAATTAAGGCGATTCCAATAAAATTCATCGCAATCTTGCTCGATTTCTCAGCTATCACATAATCAGTCGCTAAGGCAAGGCTAAGACCAAGACCTGCAGCTGCACCCGAAATTGCACTAATTGTTAATTTAGGCATGCAATAAAGCTCTTTTACGACTGTACTAATGCTATCCATCACTTCAGGAAAGGCACTTTTATCAGTTGACGATAACATCGTTTTAATGTCTCCCCCTGAACAGAAAGCCCGTCCTTTTCCTGTCAAGACAACAATATCAACCTCATCAACAGTAGTAACCTTCTTTAATACAGCAGCCAGATCCTTAAGCATTTCTACGCTTAACGCATTAAGGGAATCTGGTCTGTTCAGCTCAATTTTAGCCACACGCCCATGAATTACCAAATTTACTGTTTCAGTTCCAAAGTCAATAGTCAATCTAACCCCTCCCTTTCTTTAAATCTAATTATAATGACTTTCATCAAATTTAAAAACTTAAATGAACGATTATTCATAATATTTTTGATAATAATTTGAACAGCCAAAATGAGAAACGACCGTAAAAAAATACGGCCGCATACTTTACCTATTTTGTCTCGGTCAGATCCTTTTGTACCTGATCTCTTAGTGCCATCTTCAGAAACTTGCCAACGGAGGTTTTCGGAATTTCATTTAAGAATAATATCTCATCTGGAAGCCACCATTTGGCAAATTGCGGCTTTAAAAATTCCAATATTTCTTGTTTGTCTACTTTACCTTGATAAGCTTCTTTTAGGACTATACACGCAACTGGACGCTCCTGCCATTCTTCATGAGGTACAGCTACTACAGCTGCCTCAAAGACAGCCTCATGTGCCATCAAGGCGTTTTCAATATCAACAGAGGAAATCCACTCTCCGCCACTCTTAATCAAATCCATCGTTCGGTCGACAATTTTCATAAAGCCTTCCTCATCAATGGTGACCACATCCCCTGTGTAGAGCCACCCATCACGAAACGCCTCAGACGTTCGTTCGTCCTTATAATATTCTGAGGCAATCCAAGGTCCCCGAATAGCAAGCTCCCCCATTTCCTTTCCATCCCAAGCTGCTTCTCCATCCTTCCCGACAATTTTCATTTCAAGTCCTGGAACGAGAATGCCCTGCTTTGCTTTCAAGTCTAGACGCTCCTCATAGGAAAGCTCTTCCTGATAGCTTTTTAAGGTAGAAATTACGACTAATGGACTCGTTTCAGTCATCCCATAAGCATGCATGAAAGGAATATTGTGCTTTTGTTCAAAGGCTTTGATCATCCCTTTCGGTGCTGCAGAACCGCCACATAGGACTGAACGCAGTGAGCTCATATCATACTTGTTTTCGTCAAGCTCCTTTAATAATCCCAGCCAAATCGTTGGAACACCTGCTGTTATGGTCACCTTTTCCTCTTGAATGAGTTCAGCTAATAGCCTTGGAGTAAAATACGGACCCGGCATAACTAGGTTTGTGCCAAACCAAACAGCTGCAAACGGCAATCCCCATGCATTAACATGAAACATCGGAACGACCGGCATGGCAATATCCTTCTCACTAACCCCCGCACTATCTGCCATTCCTAATGCCATACTGTGAAGGACGATTCCGCGATGAGAATAGATGACACCTTTTGGATTCCCTGTCGTGGCTGACGTATAGCACATGCCAGCTGGAGCATTTTCATCAAGATCATCTGGATAATCATAGTCACCCGTAGCCTCTTCAAGTAACTGCTCGTAATGGTAAACAGGAGATAAAGTTGTTTCAGGAAGCTCTTCATCATCCGTCATGATGATAAATGCTTTCACATTCGGCAACTTGTCCTTTACTGCTTCAATCAACGGGAGGATATCTGAGTCAATTAAAAGAACTTTATCCTCTGCATGATTAATAATAAAAACAATATGCTGCGGAGATAGGCGAATATTAATCGTATGGAGTACGGCCCCGCTGCATGGAATCGCAAAATACGCTTCCAAATGGCGGTGGTGATTCCAAGCTAGAGTCCCTATCTTATCTCCTCTTTCCACTCCTAGCTTTTGGAGACTTTCAGCAAGCCTTCTTGTCCGGTCAGCTATCTGCTTATATGTAAACCGCTGAATCCCGCTCGCTGTTCTTGATACAACCTGTTTCTTTGGAAAAAATCTTTCCGCTCTCTTGATCATTTGCGTCATTGTTAAAGGTGTTTGCATCATCATATTCGATTCCTCCCTTAAATTAAGCGCTTACATTCTATTCAATGAAGTGTATGATCTTTTGTACCTAAAACATTCTATTTAATTTAGAAAAACCCTTCTTATTTTCTAAATTTTCAAAAATATCATCATTAAGAAAAACCCCTGCTGTTTTAAACAAGGGTTTCTTGTGTATCAAATAATTCACTTAATAATCTCAACTTCTCATCTGTGTATTTCTCAAAGCTTTCATTGTATGTTTTTGGGTCCTTCGGATTGGCAAATTGTGTGATTTTCCCTGTGGTCGGATGGACAAATTTACTAGCTGCGCCACAACCCAGACCAATTATCGTCTGCTGCTCTTCCATGATCATAATATTATAGATACTGTCCTGACCGGGAAGTGAGTAGCCAACATTCTCAAGATTGCCAAGGATATTTTTTTGTCTATATAAATAATATGGGGTATAGTTATGCTCTTTTGTCCAATTCTCAGCCGTGTCCATCATCTTTTCAATTTCATTTCGATCGGCTACCTTGTATTTTTCCTTGTTTTTCGTCATTTCGGAAGCACGTTTGAAAGAAAGAGTATGCACAGTAAGCGATTCTGGCAAGAGCTTTTCTGTTTCACTTAGTGTGTGTGAAAATTCCGGCATGCCTTCACCTGGGAGCCCAATAATTAAATCCATATTAATATTATTCATGCCCATATTTCGTGCTAAATGGAACTTTTCTATCGTTTCTTCAACAGTATGATGTCTTCCAATCGCTTTTAATGTTTCCTGAATATAGGACTGCGGATTAATGCTAATCCGATCTATTTTCCACTTTTTTAACACTTCGAGCTTTTCAGTTGTGATCGTGTCCGGCCTTCCTGCTTCAACGGTAATTTCACGTATCTTTTCCACATCAGGGAATGAGGTATACATTTCTTCATAAAGCATATCCATCTCTTCAGCGGTAATACTTGTAGGGGTGCCCCCGCCGTAGTAAACTGTCGTGATTTTCACCTTATTTTCTTTAAGCCAGTCCCCAACCTTCCTCATTTCATAATGAAGACCTCCTAAGAATGAATCAACAGACCCTTGCCGTCCATTAATGGCATAAGCCGGGAATGTACAATAGGCACACTTTGTTGGGCAGAATGGAATTCCAATATAAATGCTGACTTCATTTTGAAGCTCATAAAGGTCAGGTACAACAGTCAGTTGCCTGTCAACAATTTGCTGCATAAGCTGGATCTTTTCATCTGTAATTAAGTAATCCTCTTTTAATTGATGATGTGCCTCGGCCATAGGTGTTTTCATTTTCATATGGCGATGCAGAAGCTTTGTTGGACGGATTCCAGTAAGGATTCCCCACTTTTGACTAATGCCAGTCCACTCTTGTAGAACCTTTAAATATACATGGGAAACGGCAGTTTTAATTTGCTTAAAATGCTCTTTCTCTGACTCTGTATCTATTAATAAAGCTTCATAGGATGCTGCCTTCTCCATCCTATCCCGATCTGTAAGCGAAGCTTTAACACGAACAGATTCTTTTGCTTCCAGATTAATAACGATCTTTAAATCCTCATCATGATGAGAATTCAAGGACACTTGGCATTCCTCAAAAAATAAATTTGCGATCAGTTGAAGCGGACGCAGAAACCGCTCATCTTGTAACCCTGTAACTAAAATTTGCAATGCAATCACCTTTTTATCAATATAGTGAAACTACCATCAAAATAGATTTGATGGCAGTTAGAATTGTATTATTATGAACCTATTTAAGTGTACAGAAATGATTATTTAAGGTCAATATGTAAAGAGCTGATCTGTTAAGATCAACTCCTTTTGAATAAAACTATTTCAATAAATTCATTTTCTTCAAAAATTCAATCGGATGCTGCTTTCTGAAATGCTCCTTCACCATATAGGTGACGCCGTGCTGATTATTCAAACGTGTGACCCAATCCGCTGCTTTTTTAACTTCTACAGGTGCATTTCCCATGGCAACACCGAGTCCGGCAGCTTCAATCATGCCAAGATCATCGAGGCCATCCCCAATCACAACCATTTCACTGCGGGCAATATCTAAGTGGTCTCCTAAATACAACAAACCATTAAGCTTGGAAACTCCAGCTGGTATTATATCGATACGGAGATTGTTCAGCTGGAGAATATCAATTTCTGAAAACATCCCTTTTATGGCTGCCGTTGCATCCAATTGATCTGTTTCATCCTCAAAATAAACTTCTATTTTCGGAGGATTGGCAGGGTCATCGAGGATCGTATCACTTAAGGAATCGACAAATTGCTGAGAATAAAAAATCGGATCTCCTGATGAAAAGACGGTCTTAGCCAGCATATTATGATTTAGCTTAGATTTGTTGGCTAACGAATATTTTTCATGAACCAATCGAATCTGACAGGAAAATCCTTCAAGCAACCTCACAATTTCATAAGTTACATCCTCTGCAATCCGCCTGACAAAAATGGGTTTATCCCGTGATCTGGCAATATAAGCTCCACTATGTGCGACAATGGATGAGTCTAATTTTAGTGCTTTTGCCACTTTTTTTGCGGATGGAAAGCTTCTTGCCGTTACTAGTGTTACATAGATACCTTTTTGCTGCACATATTCGATCGCTTCTTTTGTAGATTTATGAAGTCTTCCATTTGATTGAAGAAGAGTGCCATCAATATTTAACGCTAACAGCCTGTAAATCATCATATTGCCCCCTATTCGTGGAGTGTAAAATTGTCCTATTACACTTTTATGAAAGGAGAAAAAGGAATAGAACAATCCCTTTGAAAACTTCATCCCCTGAAAAATTTACCAATTTAAAAAATGTATAAAGA
>NZ_JBALOZ010000204.1:0-6409 GCF_036965125.1 Bacillus sp. JJ1503 | reverse complement strand
CATTAATAGCATTAATAATGCAAACCCGATAAAATGAACCATTCCTTCTTTATGACGGTCAATTGGTTTTCCTCTTACAGCTTCAACCGCGAAGAACATCAATCTTCCGCCATCTAATGCAGGGATTGGAAGTAAATTCATGATTCCTAGGTTAATGCTCAGTATTCCGGCCCATTTCATTAAATAAAATATCCCCGATTTAGCTACTGTGTCTGTAGAGACATATATGCCAACTGGTCCTGATAAAGCATCAATAGAAAATTGTCCAGTAATTAATTTACCTAGCATAACAAAAATTTCTTTTGTCCAATTATACGTTTCTATAGCCCCATTCGTTATGGCTTTAATAGGCGATTTTTCCATTGGGCTATAAACGCCGATAATACCGATTTTTTCTCCTTCTACCTCTTGAACCTTCGGAGTAACAGGCAAGTTGATTTCTTGTCCGTTTCGATCAAGTGAGAATTGCAGCTCTTTGTTCGGATTTTTGCGGATAATCTCAACTACATCTGACCAGCTTGATATTTCTGCTCCGTTAATACTATGAATGATATCCCCTTCTTTTAATCCAGCCGATACCGCAGCTCCATCAGGAGTTAATTTCCCTAGCTCAGGCTCGTTTGTAGGAATT
Source organism: Bacillus sp. JJ1503 (assembly GCF_036965125.1). Classification (NCBI taxonomy): domain Bacteria; kingdom Bacillati; phylum Bacillota; class Bacilli; order Caryophanales; family Bacillaceae; genus Bacillus; species Bacillus sp. JJ1503. The sequence continues at coordinate 5,778 of NZ_JBALOZ010000204.1, read as the reverse complement.
CCCTGCATCACACCGATAAGTACAAATACGACAAAGGCAAGAATAAAGTTCATCATCGGTCCGGCAAAAATAGCCATTGTTCTTTGGCCTAGCGTCTTTGAAGCAAACTGTCTATCGTAAGGAGCAATAAGAGTTTCTACCCCATCCTCTACTAATACTGCACTTGGGCTTATAGTAAATGATTGTAGTTTATCTTCCTCTTCTCCTTCAACATATCCTTTAATGACTAGAGAATGCTCTATATCTGCATGCTCTACCTCAATGACCCTAGCATTTGGGTACTTTTCCTTTTGATTCAAAATAATTTTATTAACTTGTTCTGATTCATTAAATAATAAACCAATCCTGAATCCTGGCTTTATTTCGATCATCTCGGGATCTTCTCCAGCCATGCGGACAAAGCCCCCAATTGGTAATAGCCTGATCGTATAGGTTGTTTCTCCTTTTTTATGTGAGAAAACCTTTGGTCCAAAGCCAATAGCGAATTCACGGCAAAGGATCCCTGCTCTTTTCGCAAATACAAAATGCCCTAATTCATGAAAAAATACTAGTGCCCCAAAAATGATAATAAAGGCTATAACTGTACTCAAAATATAACCACCTTTTTTAAAAAGATAACATAGTATTATCTTTTTGAGTTAAAAAGCTATTTAGCTTAAAAGTGAGTCTACATATTTTCTCGTTTCCAAATCAACTTCCTGAATATCGGTGAGACTTGGATTTAAGATGTTTTTGTGAATACTCAAAGCCTTTTCAATTAAATCTTCTATTTGCAGGAAAGTTGCCTTTCCTTCTAAAAAGGCTGCAACTGCCACTTCGTTTGCAGCGTTTAAGACAGAAGGCATCGTTCCGCCCGCCTTACCAGCTTCGTACGCATATCTTAAGCAGCGGAAGCGATCCATGTCCATTTTCTGAAAATGGAGCTTTCCTATTTCCGCTAAGTTCAGCCGTTTTGCTGATGGAAGAGGCAGCCTGTCTGGATAAGTCAGTGCATACTGAATGGGAACTCTCATATCTGGTGTTCCTAATTGTGCAATAATGCTGCTGTCATGAAATTCAATCATAGAGTGAATGATGCTTTCTTTATGCAATAAAACGTCAATATCATTATAGTTGATTGAAAAAAGCCAATGTGCCTCAATGACCTCTAGCCCTTTATTCATCATCGTTGCAGAATCGATTGTAATTTTTGCACCCATGGACCAATTAGGATGGTTGAGAGCTTCATGAACTGTCACATTTTCTAGTTCTTGTCTCGTAAGGTCCCTAAAAGATCCGCCAGAGGCAGTTAAAATCAGCTTATCAATATTTTTCTGCTTTTCACCTTGTAAAGCCTGGAATATAGCAGAATGCTCACTATCTACTGGCAATAAAGAGACTTGATTCTTTTTCACTTTTTCCATGACAAGGTGTCCAGCAGTTACTAACGTTTCCTTATTCGCAATAGCAATCGTCTTTTTTTCTCTAATAGCTTGCAAAGTTGGAGTTAACCCAATACTGCCAGTGACTGCATTAACAAGGATTTCTGCTTTATGATAAACGGCTACTTCTGATAACCCGTCATTGCCATATGTAAAAGTGATATTTGGAAATTCCGCTTCTAGTATTTGAGCTGATGATCTATCTGACACAGAAACAAGCTCTGGATGAAATTCATGAATGATTTTCCTAGTCAAGTCAAGATTTCTGCCAACCGCCATGGCAACTAGATTAAATTCATCAGGATGCTCCTTGATTATATCTAACGTTTGGGTGCCAATTGAACCAGTAGCTCCCATTAAACTAATATTCTTCAACAAATTCAACTCCTGTTGCATAAAGAACTAACTACATTAAATAGATAAAATGCAATAATGGCCAAACGAATAATAAGCTATCAAAACGATCTAATATTCCGCCATGCCCCGGCATGATATTACCGGAATCCTTTACATCATAATGGCGCTTCAAAGCGGATTCAACTAAATCACCAATTTGTCCAAAAATAGACAGGACTATCGTAATGATGGATAGCTGCAGAAAAGAGGCATTAATATCTGAGAAAAAAATAAAGAGCGCTGCCACTATTAGTGCACAAACGACACCACCAATTGAACCTTCAATTGTCTTATTGGGGCTAATTTCAGGCCATAGCTTGTTTTTCCCAATAGCACGGCCAATAAAATAGGCTCCAGAGTCGGTTGCCCATATGATAAATAAGGAATAGAAAATATATACTAGTCCAGATTCACGTGTTTCAATAAAGAAATAGAAACCAATTCCAATATAAAGTACAGCAAGAATTGAAAAAGCAACATCGTCAAAATTAAATTGATTTTTTGTTGTTACTGTATACGTTAAAAAAAGTAAAACCGCGAGGAGGACAAATTCAATTTTCGAATAGCTTAGTGGTTCATATGCATTCTGGAACTGTTTAGGTAATAGCATTACCCATAATAGTAATAAAGAAAGTAGCCCTGGTATAGAAAAGAGCTTAATTTTGCGCATTTTTAATACTTCATATAGTGCAATGGATGCCAATAAATAGGCTAGAATAATGAATGGAAATCCACCAAAAATCGTTAACGGCAAAAAAATTGCACCAAATATAATCGCTGAAATGATTCGTTGCTTCATCTATGTCGTCACACCTTTATTAAACTCCGCCAAACCGCCTCTGACGGTTCTGAAATACCTCAATCGCTTCAAGAAGATGCTCTTCACCAAAATCCGGCCATAGAACATCAGTAAACCAAAACTCAGTGTATGCAAGCTGCCAAAGCATAAAATTGCTTAAGCGGATTTCCCCGCTTGTTCGGATTAATAAATCAGGGTCATTCAAGTCTTTCGTCATTAAATAGTTTGAAAAAATTTCCTCATTTAATTCACTTTCATTTATTATACCACTATTGCAATCTTTTAAGACAAGTTTGATTCCCTCAATAATTTCTGCCCTGCTTCCATAATTAAGAGCAAAATTCAAAATGAGCCCAGTATTATCCTTCGTATCTTCCATTGCCTTCTCAATCGCATTTCTTGTATGTGTAGGCAACATTTCTTTATAGCCCATCATTTGCACTCGTACATTTTCTTCTACTAGCTCAGGAAGAAATGTCCCTAAAAACTCTTCTGGGAGCTTCATTAAAAAATCCACTTCCATTTTAGGTCTCTTCCAATTTTCAGTTGAGAAAGCATACAGTGTTAATGTTTTTATCCCAAGCTCATTGGCTAATTTAGTTGTTTTTCGAACTACTTTCATTCCTTCATGATGTCCCGCTACACGAGGAAGCGCTCTTTTCTTTGCCCATCTGCCATTGCCATCCATTATAATCGCTACATGTGAAGGAATCTGAAGCTCTTGAATTTTCAAGATTCTCTCTCGGAGTCCTGTTGAGCTATTCTGATTTCTCCATTGTTTCATTTTATTTAACATAAAAATGCTCCTTTAGATAGGTTTTCTTACCTCCGAAAAGAAAACTTGCCGATCAGTACATCTGGTAAGGACAAGATAGAGTTCATTTTCTTTATTGTTTTATCATACCAAAAATCATGAAAGTTATCTCTATAAAAGGGTATGTATAGATAACTAAATTAAGAATATGCTTAATATGTATTTATTTTTTTGTCACGGTAATTTGTACCTAAAAGATTGAAAAAACCCCCTAATGATAGAGGGTAGTTATGCCATTACACTTCAAGTACTTCTTTTTCTTTATCCTTTGTAATGGAATCGATCTTACTAATTTGCTCATCTGTTAGCTTTTGGATATCGTCAGAGTAACCACGTAAATCATCTTCTGTGATTTCCCCATTTTTCTCCAGCTTCTTTAATTCATCATTTCCATCACGACGAATATTACGAATAGCAATTTTTGCTTCTTCTGATTCCTTTTTCACCTGTTTAACCAACTCTTTTCGGCGCTCCTCTGTAAGCTGCGGAATAGATAGTCGAATAATATTTCCATCATTTGATGGGTTTAAACCGATATCTGATTTCAGGATGGCTTTTTCAATATCACCAAGAATTGATTTATCATAAGGCTGAATGACTAGAAGTCGTGCTTCAGGAACAGAAACGCCTGCTAATTGATTAATTGGCGTTGGCGCCCCGTAATAGTCAACAGTAATCCTATCAAGTAAGGAAGCATTGGCTCTCCCTGCACGGATCGCTGCTAATTCACGAGTATATGCTTGAATTGCTTTTGTCATTTTTTCTTTTGCATTCGCAATTACTTGTTTTGCCATTATTTTTTCCCCCTCACAATTGTTCCGATTGTTTCACCCATAACGGCACGATTAATATTCCCTTGTTCCATAATGGAGAAAACAATTAATGGAATATCATTGTCCATGCATAAAGAAGATGCTGTTGAATCCATTACAGCCAACCCTTCTTTTAAGACGTCTAAATATGATAATTCTTCATATTTTTTGGCATTCGAATCAATACGCGGGTCAGCAGAGTATACACCGTCAACATTGTTTTTCGCCATTAAGATAACTTCCGCTTCTATTTCCGCTGCACGTAAAGCGGCAGTTGTATCTGTTGAGAAATAAGGGTTGCCTGTACCAGCTGCAAAAATAACAACTCGCTTTTTCTCTAGGTGGCGAATTGCTCTTCTGCGAATATATGGCTCCGCTACTTGTCTCATCTCAATTGAGGTTTGAACCCTTGTCTCAACTCCTAGCTGCTCAAGGCTATCCTGAAGTGCTAAAGAGTTCATAACAGTTGCAAGCATGCCCATATAGTCGGCATTTGCTCTGTCCATTCCCATTTCTTCCCCAATCTTCCCACGCCATATATTTCCACCGCCAACAACAACTGCAACCTCAACTCCTAATTGAGCTAAATCTCTTACTTGTGCTGCAACTGACTTAATGACGGCAGGGTTAATTCCAAAGCCTTGCTCTCCTGCTAAAGCTTCTCCACTCAATTTTAAAACGACGCGTTTGTATTTTGGGTTACTCATAAAGACCTCCATATGTAAAAAATCGAAATGCGTAAACGCACTTTGAAAAATAGGGAACACAGTGTGTTCCCTATTTAAGCAAATCTTGATGTATTATAGTAAGTTTATTATTTTTTAACCTGGCTCATTACTTCTTCTGCGAAATTGTCTTCACGCTTTTCGATGCCTTCTCCAACTTCGTAGCGAACGAACTCACGGATTTTTCCGCCTTTTGATTCTACAAACTTACCAACTTTTTGGTCAGGGTTTTTAACAAATGCTTGGTCGTTTACACAAACATCTTCGAAATATTTGCTTAAACGGCCTTCTACCATTTTTGCAACGATATTTTCAGGTTTTCCTTCATTTAAAGCTTGCTGTGTTAATACTTGGCGCTCACGCTCTACTTCTTCTGCTGAAACTTCGTCACGTGACACATATTTAGGGTTTAATGCTGCAATGTGCATAGATACATCTTTAGCAGCATCTTCATCTGTTGTACCTTCAACTACAGTTAACACACCAATGCGTCCACCCATATGCAAGTATGCGCCAAATGCATCGCTGTCTGTTTTTGTTTTAACAGCAAAACGGCGAAGTGTAAGCTTTTCACCAATTTTTGCGATAGCAGAATTAATATGAGTTTCAACTGTTGCACCATTATCCATAGTTTGTGCAAGAGCTTCTTCAACTGAAGCAGGCTTTTTCGCTAAAAGATGATCAGCTAATTCTTTAACAAGAACTTGGAAGCCTTCATTTTTTGCAACGAAGTCTGTTTCAGAGTTTACTTCAAGAATAACAGCATCATTTCCCTCAACCTTGATAGATGTAAGACCTTCTGCTGCAATAC
>NZ_JBALOZ010000203.1:0-2799 GCF_036965125.1 Bacillus sp. JJ1503 | reverse complement strand
AAAAAGTAAAAGGGATGATACATATTATGTGTAATATGTATTACCCCTTATTTTTTATGACTTTTATAATTTAGGTCTTGATAAAGATTTTTTCAAAATGCTTTTTTTTTATTTGTCGTAGAATGCTGGTTTGTGAGGTATTTTTGATCAAACCTTATTTCAAGTAACACTAGAGATTTCCCTCCTTTAAGAAATAAAGGGTACCCTATTTGTATTTTCCTCTTCTTTTTTTGAAAAAGTGAAATGATTTGTAAGTTAAACCCGTTATACTTGTTGAAAGAGTTAATCAGTGAGCAGGCAGGAGGTTTATATGAAATGGAAGAAGAAAGACAGAGGATAGAGGAAGTGCTGTCGGGCAATAAACAAGCCTACGCACAAATTATTAACAAATATAAAAATCCATTATATGCAACCATTTTAAGAATGACAGGAAACCAGCAGGATGCAGTTGATCTAGTTCAGGAATCCTTTATCAAAATTTATCGCCAGCTTGGAAAGTTTGATGGAAAAGGCTCTTTTTCCAGTTGGATGTATCGAGTAGCCATCAATCACTGTATGGATGAATTCAGAAAGAAGCGTTTTAAAATGGAACAGGTTGAAATAAGAGAAGATGATGTCAAGGATTTCCATCATCCCGAAGTGATCTTCTTAAAAAAAGAGAAAAATAGACAACTAGAAAAACTAATTGGCGGCCTTCCAGAAGATGAACGAATGATTCTTCTCCTCCGATATGTAAATGAGCAAAGTTACAGCGAAATCAGTGAATTCATGAGTCTTTCTTTAGCGACGGTAAGAAATAAACTCCATCGTGCCAAGAAAAAATTAAGAGAAACGATCAAAGAGGAAAAAGGAGGGTATTTTCATGAAATGTCCAACGAAAGATAAACTGGAACAATGGTTTGATGGGTTTGACCAAGTCGATGAAATCATTCAATTACATGTAGAAACTTGTCAAGAATGTCAGCAAGTCATCAAGATGTACGCAGAAGAACAAGAATTGATTAAGGAGACGCTCACGACACCAACATTACCTGATGATTTTACAAATCAAGTTTTGAATCAACTTGAGCCATATGAACATAAGAAAAAGAAGAAAAAATGGAAACGGGTGTTGCTTATAGTAGCTGCTTGTGTACTTGCAGTAGGATTAACAACCACTTTAAATCCTAGTTTTGCGGAATGGATTGGTGGATTTTTTACAACAGAACAAGTTGATGAAGGTTTAAGAATGGCTTCTGAATCAGGATTAACGCAGCGTATCGACCAAGAAGTAATGGATCAAAGAATTACCTTTAAAGTGGAAGATGTATTAGCAGACACTTCAAGGGTTGCGTTATCTTATCAAGTTGTAAAGGAAAATGGTAAAATACTTAATCCTCAATTAGAATTTAGAGATGGGAAAAATGTCATTTCAGCTTATGATCAAGATGGAAATCCAATTGAAGGTGAAGGGTTTGGAATGAGTTGGATAAATGATTCAGATTATGGATTGATTGAATTTTCCTTACGTGGGCATGAATCAATCGATTCACTTACGATTAAGTTTGAATTAACAGAATTAAATGGAACGAGAGGAAACTGGCAATTAGAAATCCCGATCGATTTAAAAGAAATTAAGGAAATGACAACGAGGCTCGTTTTACATGATCAGAAGACGAGTGATAATGGGGTAGGGATTCACTTAAAAGAAGTTCAATTTGCTCCATCTTCAAATGAAATTATGTATGATACGTATTTCACAGCTGAAGAAAAAGCAAAAGTGGAAGCACAAATTCAGGAGCTAGAAAATGCAATTGGGGACAAAAATAATTTTACATTTGCCCCAAACTACGGTACAGCCATTCAATATCATATTGAAAATAAGAGTGGAAAGACCTTGTATCGTGTTAATATCTTCCAAGATCAAGGCCATCCAAGTGATTCGGGGCTTATGCAAGGAACTGGGGAAGATACGGGGGAGCTTGGATATATGAAATGGAATGAATCATTTATTCCTCAAAAACAGGAAGATCAGCTTACATTTGTACTTGATGGGGTGATAAAAACGGTCCCATCGAATTTTTCAATAAATGTAAACCCGAAAGAATTAAAAAAGTATCCTCTTTCATTTGAATATGAAGGCAATTTTATCACCGTTAAAAAGGTGGATATGCAGACGGACTTTTCGTTGCAAAAGACATTTCCTCCAGTTGAAACAGAACAGGTTTTAGTCATTGAGATGAAGGGTGGGAAGGAAGTACCTTCATCAGATCTATTATCATGGGCAATAGTTGATGATAAGGGAGAGACATATGAAGCTTTTCACAGCAGGTCCGTTTTTGATGAGACAGATGAAAATGGTCGTTTTAAGACAAATACGACGCTTACCATATATGGAATGAAAGAGATACCTAAGGAATTCACTTTACATTTGTTATCTGTGACACGATATGAAGAAGTAGAAAAGGAATGGAAAGTCCCGTTATATAAAGAGTCTTAAGCTTGGGTTGCTGAGGCAACCCTTTTCCTATTGGACTATAGAGCAGGATGTTTTGTTTCTTTCTTATTATGCTTATAACTTTGTAGAAAATAGGAGGATTAGTAACAAAAAGAGGAAGTTTTGGCATTGATGATTTCATCCAATATGCTCGGTGCTATGATAGGATTTGGGTTTTGGAAAACAAAGATTGTTCAGGAATTATTAAAATAGTATTTATTCTTTAACAAATTTCTGAATGGAGACTGAGAAATTGCGATTTTTATTTTGGAATTTCCTTGATGTTGTAAATCCACATTTTCCTGAATTTATCTCTATTAGAG
>NZ_JBALOZ010000202.1:3763-5591 GCF_036965125.1 Bacillus sp. JJ1503 | reverse complement strand
ACACCATCAACCGCTTTTACTTCTCCTTCATCTGTAAAGAAAGAGGTACGGAGATTTCTTATATCAAGAATTTTTTCACTTTTTTGTTTAGTCATTGGTCTCACCAGCCTTAGTTCAAATCAATCCGTTTGTTAATGAAACGGTATGTAACATCCACAAGTGTATTAACAATTACAAAGAGAACAGCACATACAAGAATCGTTCCTTGTACCATCGGGAAATCATGTGCACGAATAGAATCGATAATTAAGCGGCCTAAACCATTAATGGCAAAAACCGTTTCTGTTACAACTGCTCCCCCTAATAAACCTCCAAATTGCAGGCCGACCACCGTAACAACAGGAACTAAAGCATTACGCAGAGCATGCTTGTAAATGACTAGACGATCGCTAACCCCTTTTGCATAGGCTGTGCGAATATAATCCTGATCAATAACTTCAAGCATACTTGAACGGGTCATTCGGGCAATAATGGCTGCACCAACAGTTCCTAACGTAATAACCGGCAAAATCATATGTTCAATAGAACCCCACCCTACAACAGGCAGCAATCCAAGATTGACGGAAAAGAAATAAATTAACATAATACCGAGTAAGAAGTTTGGCATTGAGAAGCCGAAAAGTGCTACAAGCATAAGAGAAATATCGGCAAAAGAGCCTTTCCTTGTAGCGGAAATGATCCCTGCAATTAGCCCCCCTAAAACAGCTAATATCGTACCAAGTACTGCAAGTTGAACAGTAATCCAAAATCGTGAATCGAATATTTCATTGGATACAGCACGATTCGTCCGGATAGATGTTCCTAGATCACCTTGAACAGCATTTGAAACATAACGGAAATATTGCTCATATAAAGGATCGTTCAAACCTAAATTCTCTCGCATCTGTTCGACCTGCTCCGGATTAGCATTCTCTCCAGCCATGATTTGAGCGGGATCCCCTGGAATTAAGTGCATCATTAAAAATACAGCTAGAGTAACCCCGATCATAACAGGGATTGTCTGGATTATTCTTCGAAGAATATATATAAACATGTTCGTTCACCTTCTCTCATATTATTTCTTGGATTTTGGATCAAGTGCGTCACGTAATCCGTCACCAAATAAGTTAAAGCCTACTACAACTAGCAAAATAGCTAATCCCGGAATTAAAGTAACGTGCGGAGCCTGTGCTAAATAAGAACGGCCCTGTGAAAGCATGAAACCCCACTCAGGAGTTGGCGGCTTTGTCCCCATTCCAAGGAAAGACAGTGAACTAGCAGTAATGATGGCTGACGCAATATAAAGTGTAGCTTGTACAATGATTGGAGAAAGAATATTGGGAAGAATATGCTTAAAGATAATTCTAAAATCACTCGAACCCATAGCCCTTATAGCATCGATGTACTCTAGCTTTTTTACACTCAAAGTAGACCCGCGAACAATCCGGGCAAATGTTGGAACCGCAAAAAATGCAACTGCAATAATCACATTCGTTGTACTTGCGCCAAGCACACTTATGATGGCTAGCGCTAGCAAAATACCAGGGAAAGCTAGTAAAATATCGCATATTCTCATAATGAATGAATCGACCCATCTGCCGTAATATCCGGCTATAATTCCTAATAGAATTCCGGCAAACGCACCGAGGACAGTTGATAAAATTCCTATAGATAATGAAATTCTTGCCCCAAATAATATTCGGCTTAATATATCACGTCCCTTGTCATCCGTGCCTAGCCAATGTTCAGATGAAGGCGCTTGCAATTTTTTGACCAATGCCATTTCCGCAGGATCATACGGTGCAAGCAGGGGTGCAAAAATAGCCATAAAAGCAATGGCAATGACAAT
>NZ_JBALOZ010000202.1:3377-3753 GCF_036965125.1 Bacillus sp. JJ1503 | reverse complement strand
TTTTCGCAAGTTTCTTATAAAAGGCTTTAGCTCGGGCTGCCTTTGGATTGTACTGTTTAACAGGAATGGCCGGAGCAGTTGATTGAAGCTGTGGCTGTTGATTCATATCCTATTTTTCATCCTTCCATTAGTAAATTAAAGATTAAAAAAATTCAAAACACACAACGAATATAATATATAAATTTTAATGATATGACAATGCTTTTTAATTAGCAGAATATGATTATCCTTTAATCAAAATGCTAGCTTATCACCCTTTCTCCTATTATGTGGAAAATTGTAGAATTTTAGAGATATGATTACATTTTTATGACAATATTAACATATAAATTAAATATTACCAAAATAAATCTTGTAAATTATCAATTGTTCTACT
>NZ_JBALOZ010000202.1:0-3369 GCF_036965125.1 Bacillus sp. JJ1503 | reverse complement strand
AAATAAGGGGGTTATTTTTTTGATTAAGAAGAACAATCTTTTGCTCATGTTAGCGCTTGCATTTATTTTAGTGCTGTCAGCATGTAGCGGAAAAAGCAACACTACCACTGAGGAAACTCCTGCTAAGGAAGGCGAAACGCCTAAGACAGAAGAGCCAGCAACTGGTGGCAAAGACTTCGTCTATGTTACAGGATCAGATGCACCAACTTTAGATCCACATGGAGTGAATGACACTGCATCTAATACTGCAACAACCCAACTATATGAGCGTTTGACAGATTACGCACCGGATGGATCTGTTGTTCCATTACTTGCTACTGAATATAAAGCAGTAGATGATACAACTTGGGAATTCAAACTTCGTGAAGGAGTTAAATTCCATGACGGAACAGATTTCAATGCTGAAGCTGTCAAAATGAGTTTTGAGAGAATTATCGATCCAGAATTTGCTTCACCAAAAGCGGTTATTCTTAACGTGATTACAGAAGTTAAGGTTATTGACGATTACACAATTCAAATCATTACAGAGAAGCCTTTTGCTCCGCTGCCAGCTCACTTAGCACATAACGCTGGTTCAATCATCGCTCCTTCTGCTCTTAAAGAAGAAAAAGATGGCGGTAAGAAAGTTGACGAAAATCCAATTGGTACAGGTCCTTTCAAATTCGATACATGGAACCGTGGTGCTGAAATTAATTTTGTTAGAAACGATGAATATTGGGGAGAAAAGCCTTCCATTGAAACTGTTGCGATCAAAGTTGTACCAGAACAAGCTACACGTGTAGCAATGATCGAAACAGGCGAAGCTCATCTTATGCTAGTAGGTGCTTCTGATGTTACTCGTGTAGAAGCGATGGATGGAATCGAGATCGACCGTGTTCGCGGTACTCGTATGGACTACGTAAGTTTCAACTTGAATAAAGCTCCATATGACAACATTAAAGTTCGTCAAGCGATTGCAATGGCTATTAACAAAGATGATGTTGTAAACGGAATCCTAGATGGTCAAGGAGTTCCAGCTGTTGGTCCATTAGCGCCTACAGTTGTTGGTAACTACCAAGACTTAAAGCCACTTCCATATGATGTAGAGGCTGCGAAGAAATTACTTGCAGAAGCTGGATTTGCAGATGGTTTCAAAACAACGATCTATGTAAATGAAGGAAGTAAAGAGCGTGCGGATATTGCGGAATTAGTTCAAGCTCAATTAGCTGAAATTAATATCGAAGTAGATATCCAAGTTATTGAGTGGGGAACATTCCTTGAGAAAACAGCAGCTGGTGAGCACGAATTATTCGTTCTAGGCTGGACTACAGTAACAGGTGATGCTGACTACGGCTTATACGCATTATTCCATTCTGCTAATCATGGATCAGTTGGTAACCGTTCATTCTACACAAACGCTAAAGTGGATGAGTTACTAGATAAAGGACGTACAAGTACAAATCAAGATGATCGTAACGAAGCATACAAAGAAGTTTCTGAAATTCTTGTAGAAGAAGCACCAATGGTATACCTGCATCATCCTGACTTTGTTCATGCTACAAACGGAGTTGAATCTGGTTTATTCGTAAACTTCAGTGGAACTCCATTCTTTAAAGATATTAAATTAAAATAATATCATAAAAGTACAACCCCATTTCTATTTTTGAAATGGGGTTGTACTTTTTTAATAGAATAAGAGAGAAGGGGTCACCCTCTCTCCATTAGACGTACATTTTATCTTCTTCCTTCTTGAAAAAGCTCTTCATGGCGTGAAATACATCCACTTTTTGTTTTAAAATATAGTAACGGAAATCATCATGTTTGATATTTTTATATGCGGACATGAGGGTCGAATGGCGGTTGTATTGGTTTACCTCGCCATAGCCAAACATATTGGAAACCTTCATTAGCTCTTCAACTAGCTTTACACAGCGGGCATTGTCGGAGGTCAAGTTGTCACCATCGGAAAAGTGAAATGGATAAATATTAAATCTGCGGGGATTATATTTTGCCTCAATAAGTTCTAATGCTTTACGGTAGGCTGAGGAACAGATCGTACCGCCGCTTTCACCTTTTGAAAAGAAATCTTCCTCTGATACAACCTTTGCCTCCGTATGGTGTGCAATAAATTCAATTTCTACGGTTTCGTATTTCGTCCTCAAAAATCTTGTCATCCAGAAGAAAAAGCTTCTAGCCATATACTTTTCCCATATTCCCATTGAGCCGCTCGTATCCATCATTGCTAATACGACTGCTTTGGAATCAGGCTTAGTGACTTCATTCCATGTCTTGAACTTTAAATCCTCTTTATAAATGGGATGGAAGCTAGGCTTTCCGGTCATGGCATTTCGTTTAAATGCTGTCATCATCGTTCGTTTCTTATCAATATTCCCCATTAAGCCTGTTTTTCGGATATCATTAAATTCAATGTTTTCAACAAGAATTTCTGCTTGTTCTTTTCTTTTTAAATTGGGAAGCTCTAATTGTTTAAAGAGTGCCTCTTCAATTTCCATTAACGAAACTTCAGCTTCAAAATAATCTTCACCAGGCTGATCGCCTGCTCCCTGCCCTTTCCCAGGTCCTTTTTGATTACTTGATCCATCACGGGCCACTACATCACCAATGCGGCTATCTCCATCTCCTTGGCCAACATGTTTGTTCTTATCATAATTATAGCGAATTTTATATTCGTCTAGTGAACGAATCGGGATTTTTACTACTTCCCGACCATTCGACATGACTATACTCTCTTCTGTTATAAGATCAGGTAAATTATTTCGGATGGCATCCTGAACTTTTTCCTGATGGCGCTGCTGGTCATCATGGCCTTTGCGATGGAGGGACCAATCTTCTTGAGAAATCACAAACTGATGGTTATTTATTTCGGTCACATTAAGCCCTCCTTTAATCAATTTCGCCTGGGCGAAATTGCGCCCAGATATTTATCGAGCTTGCTCGATAATTTCCTCTAAAAAATCTGAGGCATCCGCCGGAGGCTTAACTTCATGCAGCCGGAGTTTGAACCCCTACTGAGTTAGATACAATTTTGCGTTCAACAATCACATTTAGGAGTGGGAGACTTCTGCTGAATGAAGTTAATTTCGCGCACAATTCTAACTAAACAACATAGAATATCGAGAGTGTCAACAGAACAGCGCCTAGCTATTATAAAATGGCTTCATATAAGCTAAATACAATGTATAGCTAGACAATGGAACTTGGTTAATGCTCATTTAACCAATCTTACATTTCACAAATCCAATTGACAAAAGGCTCTTAACCTTTTTTCTTCCTTTGGACAACTTAAGGATAAGAATGTTTATTACTTTATCCTATGCAAGAACGCGAAATAATTTACAAATAATTTCGATAATAGAGTAGTTCCGCTTT
>NZ_JBALOZ010000201.1:0-6293 GCF_036965125.1 Bacillus sp. JJ1503 | reverse complement strand
ATATTACTAGGTACTAATAGTTACTATTAATTTTTTGACTTATTAGTAAAAAATTAATCATTTTATTCCTATGGAGATACTTATTTTTTATAAAAAGTATGGTATATTCAATATCGGGAAAAACAAAAGTAGAACCCATTTTTATGTTTTTATTAATTTTGAAAGTGTTATGGAGCTGAGAATATATGTTGCATCAATTTTCAAGAAATGAGCTTGCTATCGGTAAAGAAGGGTTAGACATCATGAAGAACAGCACGGTTGCTGTTCTTGGGGTAGGCGGAGTAGGAACCTTCGCTGCAGAAGCGTTAGCCCGGTCAGGTGTTGGGCGTTTAGTATTGGTTGATAAAGATGATGTTGATATAACAAATGTAAATCGTCAGATCATTGCCTTACTTTCTACTGTAGGACAGCCAAAGGTTGATCTAATGAAAGAGCGGATCAAAGATATTAATCCAGAATGTGAAGTAATCGCTCTGAAAATGTTTTATACAGAGGAAACGTACGAGCAGTTTTTCGAGTATGGTCTTGATTTTGTCATCGATGCATCTGATACCATTTCTTATAAGATTCATCTAATGAAGGAATGCTTAAAAAGAAATATCCCTATGATTTCAAGCATGGGGGCTGCTAATAAGATGGATCCAACCCGTTTTCAAATTGCTGATATTTCTAAAACCCATACAGATCCAATTGCCAAGGTTATTCGTACTCGCTTGAGAAAAGAAGGAATTCGTAAAGGAATCCCAGTTGTATTTTCAGATGAAAGTCCGATCGTCATCCGTGAAGATGTCAGAAAGGAAGTTGGTAAAAACGATGCTACTATCCGAAAAGCAAAAATGCCGCCTTCCTCCAATGCATTTGTCCCATCTGTAGCTGGATTAGTTATGGCTAGCTATGTTGTCAGACAACTTCTGATAAATATTCAAGTGAATCGTGTGAAAGACGAGAATAAATAATTTAAAAGTACAGTTTATGTTTAACGGGTTCGGTCTCTAGAAGTGCATAACACCAATTCACAACTGAATTCGCACAACAATTCGCATATGTTTTAACAAAAAATTAACAACAGAAAATACAGTCAATTTGGTATAAGTAGTTTAGGTTTGAAATAGAAAATGAGCTTGGAAATAGTATTCCAAGCTCGGTTATTCTATATTGCTTCGCTAATTCTTTAACCAAAATTTAATATCCCTGAATTTCTTTTATGCTTCTTCCCCCTATAAAGGCGTGTCCCATTTTCAGTTTTGCAACGTTCTTAAATCCATATTTTTGATAGACTTTTTCTATTTTTTCGTTAATAGGAAACACCCAAAGGTTTTCTAGCTCCTTCTTAGCAACTTCTGCTTGAATATAATGAATCAATTCACCGATTAATCCTCGTCCCCTGTATTCCTCTAGAGTTGCAACACTTTCCATCCGTGCCTGATTATCATTGATAAAAATACAAGCTGTTGCACAGGCAATTCCATCATACCGAAGTAAATAATGTATAAAACTAGGATGATTAAAATCTACCTCAAAAGCCTTTTCCCTAACTGCTTTGCCTCCAAATTCTGTAATACTGCATTCAATATTTAATGCTTCGGAATAATTCATTTTTGTAACCAATTCAATAGAAATTTCATTGCGTTTTTCCTTTTCCAAAACCTTTTGTTCCCACATTTGAACAGGACTGATTAATTCTTCGAATCCGAAATGATTCAATTTTAGTTGGTTAACTAATTCTTGTTGAGCATCTAAGTTATAAATATAAAATCTCGGTATGATTTTTCTAGAATTATAAAGTTTTTTTACTTCATCAATTATTAACTTTGGATTATCAATAGCATCACTAATATGAGCGTGATTTGCGTCATAATAATTTGGTTGACTTTCATTGCAAAAAAATTGAACCCCAGGATGTTTCTATTCGTTTTGTAAAGGTCTCAAGGTATGCAAAATCAAGTGAAAAAACGTCTTTTAAATTTATCATATTTTACTCCTTTATTTCGATATTTATTAAAGTTTAACATAAATATCCAATTACCCTTTAAAAAAATCACTCTAATTTAATTGAGTGGTTTGAATTAAAATAAATTTATCAACTTTAACACATATTTCGTAGACTGTCTGTTGTCCAACAAATTGTTGTTAATTACAGTGTGAATTATAATGCTAATTTGACTGCTAAAATGCATAAACCCTTATATATCAACAAATAAAAAGAATCCAATTCATATGCGAATTGGATTCCCAATTATACTGCTATTTATTGTTTTGCACCTCTCAACCGAACCCATTAGCTTATGTTGGGCTTTTTTTATTGGCTGAATAGCCCATTTTTCTAAAAATTAGTAAAAAGCATTGACTAATTAATTCGTACCAGTGTATTATTTGACTAGTACACCGGAACACTCATACAGGAGGGGAACTATGTTAGCATTTAAAGGCTTAATCATAAAAGAAATTAAATTGACTAAAAGCTGGTTTATGGTAGGGATTGGGATATTATTTTTTTCTTTCATTGCAGGTATAGGGTTAATGCATTACTTTGAAGAGTCTGTTATTTTTCCTATCATTTCCATCATGATTGTCGTTGGCCATGTTTTTTATTTGCCAGCATACTTAATAAATTCACTTAATATCGAAGGTCATTCACAACTTTGGCTGCACAATCCTAATCATGGTGCAAAGCTTTTCCTTGCTAAGCTTTCAGCAGGAACGGTTTATTTTCTTATTTCGTTTTCAATTGCCTTACTTATTGCAGATTGGCAAGTAAATCATTCCACCTATGCAGAAAGCTTTAATCAATTTGCTGGAGAACCTTTGCCTAATCTTGGCTTTATTGGATTGGCCCTTGCTTTAATCTCGATTTATTTAGGTATATGGGTGTTATTTTACTGGTCCTTATATCACTCAATAAAAGGAGTTCCATCACTTAAGCCATTTCGTTGGCCAATCCTAATCGGGATATGGGTTGTTTTAACTGCAGCTAGTAATTATATTCAAAACCTCCCTTTTTATAAAAAGTTTATAAATATAGGTGTTATCCAGTTAGCTCCAATGAAAACTTTAAAGTTTGAAGCGGAAAAAACCTCTGCATCAGCAGGATTAGTAGATACGGCTGAAATATCAATTATGAACGGAATTATGTATACAGTTGTAGCCGTCATCGTTTTTCTCATCGCAGTTTGGCTATTAGAACGGAAAGTGGAGGTGTAGTGTGTTGGGAGAAGAATTCCAAGCATCGAAGCCAATATATATGCAAATCGTTGATAAAATAAATCAGCAAATCATTAGAGGGGAGTTATTGCCTGGAAATAAGCTTCCCTCTGTCCGTGAAATGGCGATACAAACAGGTGTTAATCCAAATACAATTCAACGAACCTATAGTGAGCTAGAAAGGATGGAAATTGTGGAGACGAAACGCGGGCAAGGAACATTTGTAACTGAAAATACAAATCTAATAAAGGAATTAAAAGGCAAACTGCAAATGGATATAATTGAAGCCTTCTTTACTAATATGAAGGAGCTTGGCTTTTCAGAAGAAGAAATGGTTTCCGGCTTAGAGTTTTTTATAAAGGGAAGGCGGGGTGATTAGGATGATTGAATTTCAGCATGTAACGAAAAAGTATGGACGTGAACTTGGTTTAGATGATGTTTCCATTAAGCTTGAAAGCGGGAAAATATATGGCTTGCTTGGTCCTAACGGAAGCGGCAAATCTACAACATTGAAGATGATTGCCGGTCTTGTACTCCCATCTGCTGGGAAGGTAATTGTGAATGGGCAAGCATCTGATCGAAGAATTGCGGGAAGTGTAGCCTATTTGTCGGAACTTGATATGTTCTACCAGTCTTTTAAGGTAAAGGATATGATCAATTTTTATGCTACACAGTTTGCAGATTTTCGAATGGAACGGGCGGAAGAATTACTCCAATTTATGAACTTGGATCCGAATAAAAAAATTAAGCAGTTGTCAAAAGGAAACCGCGGCCGTTTAAAGCTTGTTCTTGCTTTAGCAAGGGAAGCATCTGTATTGCTGTTAGATGAACCTTTTTCTGGCCTTGATCCAATGGTAAGGGATTCAATCGTAAAGGGATTGCTCTCTTATATTGATTTTGAAAACCAAATCGTGATTATCGCTACACATGAAATTGATGAAATTGAGCCTTTACTTGATGAAGTGCTTGCTATTCAAAATGGGAAAATAATCGCCCGTCATCATGTAGAGGAATTGAGAGAAACTGAAGGTCTTTCCATCATTGAATGGATGAAAAAGACATTTTCGGATGGGAGGGAAAGTAATTGAAAGCCATTGTGGAAATTCAAAACGTAACAAAAACCATTAAAGGCAGAACAATCATTGATTCTCTGAGCTTTAATGTGAATAAAGGAGAAGTGTTTGGTTTTCTTGGACCAAACGGTGCCGGAAAGACAACCACCATTCGGATGATAGTGGGGTTAATTGGGATTACATCTGGTGATATCAAAATCCTCGGCCACAGTATCAAAACAGATTTTGAAAAAGCCATTACTCATGTAGGTGCCATTGTTGAGAACCCTGAAATGTATAAATTTATGAGCGGATATCAGAACCTTGTCCATTATGCAAGAATGTCTAAGGGAGTAACGAAGGAAAAAATAAATGAGACTGTTGAGCTTGTCGGTCTGACAGATAGAATCCATGACAAGGTGAAAACTTATTCTCTCGGGATGAGACAAAGATTAGGACTTGCTCAATGCCTTCTCCATGATCCAAAGGTATTAATTCTTGATGAGCCGACCAATGGATTAGACCCGGCCGGAATAAGGGAGATCAGGGATCATCTAAGAATGCTTGCCAGGGAAAGGGATATGGCAGTTATCGTATCAAGCCACCTTTTATCTGAAATGGAAATGATGTGTGACCGTATCGGCATTATCCAAAAAGGAAAGCTCATTGATGTACAGCTTATGAGCGATTTTGTCCAAGGGAATGAAAAGGTTTATGAGATTGAAGTCGATGAAAAGGAGAAAGCAAGTTTTGTAATAAGGGAGTTATACTCTGATCTACAGGTGCAGCTGATTGAGAATGGCATTGCGGTTCCGTTAAAAAGAGAGGCTGTTCCAGTTATAGTAAAAGAGCTTGTTAATAATGAAATACAAATTTATGGAATAAAAGAGATGACAAAAACACTAGAAGATCGATTCCTAGAAGTGACTTCCAAGGAGGTGGTTGAGCATGTTTAGACTAATACAAAATGAATGGATGAAAATATTTAAGCGTCCAGGGACGTATGTCATGATTGGAATTCTCCTTTTAGTCACAACGATAGCTGGCGGCTTTATTAAATATCAGGAAACGAAAGGGTCTGTACCGGATAACACAGAATGGAAAAGAGGACTACAAGTTCAGAATGACAGTTATAAAAAGCAGTTAGAAGAAATGGGCAGTTCAGCACCTAGAGAAATGAAGGATCATTATGAAAGAGAAATAGCGATCAATACGTATCGAATCGACCATGATATTTCTCCGAATGAAGATTATTCAGTCTGGGGATTTGTGATTGATGCTTCCCAGACAATTGAATTTGTTGGCTTATTTACAATCATTATTGCAGCAGGAATTGTCGCAAGTGAATTTAATTGGGGAACCATTAAGCTGTTATTAATCAGACCGATAAAAAGAGGAAAGATTTTACTGGCAAAGTATTTAACAGTTTTGATATTCGGTTTATTTACCCTTCTTCTATTGTTCGTCTACTCAGCAGGTCTAGGAGCGATTCTATTCGGATTGCCAGAACACCCTACCCCATATTTAAACTATTTTAACGGGAAAGTGTCTGAACAAAGCATGCTTGCTCATTTAATTTCTTATTACGGTCTTAAATCAATCAATATGCTGATGCTTGCTACGATGGCCTTTATGATTTCAGCAGCATTTAGAAATAGTTCCCTAGCGATTGGGTTATCCTTATTCCTTTTATTCATGGGGGGACAGGTGACTAGACTTATTTCAATGAAGTATGAATGGGCGAAATATTTATTATTTGCAAACACTGATTTACTGCAATATTTTGAAGGATCTCCAATGGTTGAAGGAATGACATTAGGCTTCTCTGTCATCATGTTAGTTTTATATTTCGCATTATTTCAAGCAGTGGCTTTCTACGTATTCAAGAAAAGGGATGTAGCTGCTTAAAGTATATAGGAGGTTATCTTATGCAAATAATAAATTCTCTTATTACTGCAATTTTACAAGTATCGCTACTCTCAATCATCCCCTTTATTTGGTGGTTGATTTTTGGCAGGAAAGAAACTAGTTTTTTTAGAT
>NZ_JBALOZ010000200.1:0-22604 GCF_036965125.1 Bacillus sp. JJ1503 | reverse complement strand
AATAAAGCAATTAATAAAAAGGCTGCAATTCCAATTACAATCCAAATCGTGAGCATAAATTTTCCTCCAATCTAGTATTCATTTTGTGGCACAACATAAAGAACCCCATCTTTAATGTCGATCACAAGAACTTTTTTTCCTTCCTCTATGATTTTGTTATCGAAGCTAGCAGCAGGCTTAGAAATCCTGCCGCTAATACTTTCAATCAAAACCTCGCCAAATCCATTCTCTGGAATTGGAATAATGACATTCCCCAATCTCCCTTTCAAAGAATCCTCTGTGTACACAAGCGACTCCTCAGAATTGGCTAATGGAATAAGAACAAATACATTTAGCAGGGTATCTAATATGATAGAAACAATTGCAGCAATGACCATTATTAGGATACTGTTTAGTCCTGTTACAGCTTCAAGCACATATCCGATTGCTGATAAAAAAGTTAAAAATGCTAAAACTAGTACCGGATTAAGGAACCCAGCTGCTTCAGATATCCCTTCGATCACATCACCGAAAAATAAGTATAAGATAATTAAACTCCCCGAAATAATAAGCGTATACAAATAGATTGTTTGGATACCGACTCCAAATATCTCCATCACTATTCAGGCCCTTTCCTTTTCATGATAACAGCCATTCGTACCCCCCCTTTAATAATCTATTTATTTGTACTCTACCTTACTTACGGATGATTGGAGGAAAATGTTTCAATTTTTATAAAATAATT
This sequence comes from Bacillus sp. JJ1503, assembly GCF_036965125.1. Classification (NCBI taxonomy): domain Bacteria; kingdom Bacillati; phylum Bacillota; class Bacilli; order Caryophanales; family Bacillaceae; genus Bacillus; species Bacillus sp. JJ1503. Next base: position 21,880 of record NZ_JBALOZ010000200.1, on the reverse strand, counting down.
TTCAAATAACTATTTTAAGTGTTACTTAGATTCCTAAACTTTAGCCTTTTTCTGTCATCTTCGTAATTCTTCATGCATACGATACTCAGGAGATTAGTCTTTTCTTAACAGGAGGCATGAAAGAAGAATGTCGAGGTCACAAAGGTATTCTGAAAAATCATATATTGTAATAAAACGCTTCATTCTGTTCTTTTCCTTATGTATTTCAGCTTTTACTGCCCTTTATTTTTATTCTCAAAGCTTAATTAAGATTGAGGCACCAAAAAAAGTGCTTGGTGAAAAAATCATTATTCAGCTGCCATCTGGGGATCATGTTTTTACTTATGAGAACTTGATTGTAAACGAGGATGGCAAGCTATATTACAAAGGGGAGCGAAATCAAATTGACCTAACTGGCGGAATTGTGATTTATGAGGAATGGGAGGATAAATAAAAAGAGGCAGCCATAAAACTTCAATTGAAGTTCTTATGGGAGCATCCCCCTTGAACATTTCACTTTTACTTAATACCAGTATCCATAAGGCGGGTAAAAAGGATAAGGTGGATAGTATGGATAGTATGGATAACCATATCCTCCCCATCCTCCACCAAGTGCTGCTCCTAAATCTAATCCTCCTAAAAACGGAAAACCGAATCCAAAGAATGGTCCGCCAAACCCAAAGCCAAAGCCTGGGCGGCCGAACCCTCCAAATCCTCCAAATCCAAATGGTCGAATCCTTTCGTCATTCATATCAATAGTATTTGGTATTACATTCATATTCAATTTTGTTCCTCCTCATTTTCTTCTACATATTTTCACACCCATTAAATAGAATTCAAAGCAATATATAAATTCTTGGGTAATTATCTAGAAAAGGGAACTATTACTAATTAAAACGAATAAAAGAGACCCTCCAAAGAAGGGTCCCTGCCTTATCAATCTTATTACTGTCCTTGCTGATTCTTCAGCTGCTCCTGTCCCATAGCGACAAGACGCTTTGTCATTTCGCCGCCAACTGAACCATTTGCTCGTGCGGTTGTATCTGCACCAAGTTGAACTCCAAACTCGCCTGCTATCTCATATTTCATTTGATCTAATGCATTTTCAACACCAGGTACTAAAAGTTTGTTTCTAGCCATGATACATCACTCCCACCACGATTAGTTGAGCAAGTAATTGCTCTATTCTAATTTAACCGAAGGCTGGATGCTTCATTCATTTTTGAAGACGATTAATTATGTAGGAAGGTTTGAGGTGACACGGCCATAGCCTAATTTTGGGTTATGGACATGCAGCATAAGATGAGTAAACGAAAATAAATATATTTATAAATTCAAGCGGTTTATTTACATAAATGGAGGTACTCCCTTACTAATCTCAGACACAAGAGAAGCGATGGATTGAATCTGCTGATCATCTAAATCAAACGCTTTTTTAATTTTTTCTTCTAACTCAGCGGTTACTCTTCGTTTACCTACTTCTACTAATGCAATAAGCGAGAAACTGCAGCTGACAATCTTTGCAAAATCTCGCTGATTCATCTCATAACTCTTTCTTAGAAACTTAATAATTTCTTTATTCATTCTCAATGCTCATACCCCCCTTTACAGTATCATATTATTTAAATAAATTAGCATTGAAATGATCCTTTTGTAAAGTAAATTATTTTCGCCAACTGAAGAGAACACAACAAGAACCAATTAATACCTTTTGTGAAAGGAGACTTATTTAATTGATTATTATTTCAAGTTATGAAATAAAGCCTAATCAAAGCAACTTTCAGGGGACGGAAAGGGAGATATTTATCGCTTTAGAAAGCAGCCCTTCCATTCATCAATATGATTCCTTACATGAATTGCTTTTTGATATACGATTAAGGAAGCATATTATTTTAGCAGCGAAAGACCTTCAAAAAAGCGAAGCAACATTTACTCCATTTATTACATCTAAATTTAATCCGAGAATTTGGACGAAAATCAAATACGGCTATTTACTTAATCCCTCAATCCAGCCATCCGATGCAATTAAAGATGTATTTAAAAATGGGAAGGAATACGCATTTGAATGTTCAACCGCTATTGTATTTATTTATTATAAAGCAGTGCTTGATTTGATTTCAGTCAGTTATTTCAATACTTTATTCCAGAGGCTCCTTGTTTGGGATTGGAACTATGACTCAGATTTAAGTATAGTTACAAAAATAGGAAGTGATTTTATCCCAGGGGATGTTGTCTACTTTTTTAATCCCGATTATGGGCACCCAGTATGGACAGGTGAAAATGCTGTTTATTTAGGAGATGGTTTATATTTTGGTCATGGAATTGGAATTAAAACGGAAGAAGAGATGATTAAAACCCTCAATACACTTAGGAGGAAAAACGCAACAAGATCTGCCTATTTAATATCTCAGCATAGCAGATTAAATACTAAATATTTATCACAATTTGCCAAGCCTCTATATGGGTAAACATAACCAAAAGGCTCCAAATTTAAATGTTAATGAAATATAGGCGCCTTTGGTTATTCATTTTTGTTCCAGGGCTCAAACGAAAATGGTATGCCAATCATTCGGGCAGTCAGCTCATCATAAGAGACTAAATCATTTCTTGACAGTTCTTTTAATGAGCGTTTTCCCATTGCTCTTAAAGCCATTTTCATTTCTTCGGTGCTTGCAGTTAAAAATTTTTCTGCTGCTTGCACTCCGTCTTCAATCTTAAATTGATCCTTGAACTTTCCGTTATTCCATACAATTTGTGTAGGCGGTTCAAAGGGAACGGCATTTAATATTTGATTATGAGCGACAGTAAACAGCATCGCTGAACCTAAATAGACAGCATCTGCTCCGAGGGCAAGTACTTTTAAAAAGTGCCCTGGTACTAATAGCCCTCCTGAAAAAATCAAACTAATCTGCCCCTTCACATTTCTCTTTTCTAAATGATTAACAGCCCGGACAATCGCATGCAGTGTCGGAATTCCAAAATCATCATATAATATCGGTGGTGCTCCGTGCATGGCTGCTTGTCCGCCATCAATCGCAATAAAATCAACACCCATTTCAATGATATGATCAATATCCTCTTCAATTTTTCCGGCTGCTCCAATTTTGACCCCGATGGGAACTCCGTCTGTCAACTCCCTTAGGTCATATACAAGTTCTTTCAAATCCTCTAATGTTTGATTTTCAAAAAAGTTATCACTAATTACAGCTTCTTCATTATCCTTAAGGCCTAATATTTCTCGTGCACGACCGGTTATTTCTTCGGGCGAAATTTTTCTCCCCATCCCGTATACTGCACCTTGTCCTAATTTAATTTCAATCATATCTGCCCGCTTTATAACGGCTTCTTCCTTTGCCCATTCTGTTTTAGCAAACTGTAAAATATATTTCCCAGCTGTATTTAATTCTTCAGGCAGAATTCCACCTTCACCCGAGTTAATCGCTGTTCCTACATTATTTGCAGCTGACGCCAATGAAAGTCGCACTTGTTCACTAAGTGCGATTCCATATCCCATCCCGCTAATCATAAGCGGAATTTTTATTTTCATTGGTTTTTTCGCTTTTGGTCCAATCGTAACAGTTACATCTACTTCTTCTTCCCCATCAATTGGAAATGGTGTGGTTTGTGCGGGGATAAATGTAATCGGGTCAAGATTCGGCCATTTTTTAGAAGAACCTCCAAGTGGCCGAAAAAGGACTTTGCCTTTTTCTGCTCGCAAGCTATTTTCAAGGACATTTTGAATGCCCATATGTCTAAACCCTGGTATCATCTCGATAATATTTTCTTGATAACTATCTGTAAAAATGATTTTCCCAAATTGCTTTACGATTTTTTTTGTAAGCCAGCGCCAAGCAATTAGCATGAAAAAAAATATGACAAATAACAATGCAATCATGACAAAAGTTAAAAAGTTTAGTACGTTCAACAAATACACTTCCCAACATCAAGTAAAGCTTCAATTTTCCCATGGTTCAAATGAAAACGGAATTCCGATTATTTGTGCGGTCAGATTATCATAGGACACTAAATCTTTTTTTGACAACTCTTTTAAAGATCGTTTTCCCATAGCCCTTAATGCCATTTTTATTTCCTCTGTACTGGCTGTTAAGAATTTCTCTGCAGCTTGAACGCCATCTTCGATCTTAAATTGATCCTTGAACTTTCCGTCATTCCAAACAACTTGAGTAGGCGGTTCAAATGGAACCGCGTTCAATATTTGATTATGAGCGACAGTAAACAACATGACAGATCCTAAATAGACAGCATCTGCTCCGAGTGCAAGCATTTTCAAAAACTGTCCGGGTACAAAGAGCCCTCCGGAGGCAATTAAACTAATATGACCCCTCATGTTTCTCTTTTCAAGGTGATTAGCTGCCCTAACAATCGCATGCAAGGTCGGTATACCAAAATCATCAGATAAAATGGGTGGTGCACCATGAGTAGCCGCTTGTCCGCCATCAATAGCAATATAGTCAACACCCATTTCTATTAAATGATCAATATCTTCTTCAATTTTTCCGCCTGCACCCATTTTTACACCTATTGGAACGCCACCGGTTAATTTGCGTAAATCCTTCACAAGCTGTTTAAGATCGTCCAGCGTTTGATTATCAAAAAAATTTTCATAGATAACTGCCTGTTCGTTTTCTTTCAGCCCCATTAATTCAATAGCACGAGGAGATAAATTATTCGGTGATATCTTTCCGCCCATGGCAAATAATGCGCCTTGCCCCAATTTAATCTCAATCATATTAGCCTTCTTCAAGATACTTTTATCCTTTGACCATTCTGTTTTTGAAAACTGTAGAATGTACTTTCCTGCTTTATCTAATTCTTCTGGAAGGATTGGCCCTTCTCCAGAATTAATCGCAGTTCCTACATTTTTAGCTGCCTCCGCTAAAGATAACCGCACTTGTTCACTAAGTGCGATACCATAAGCCATTCCACTAATGATCAGAGGGATTTTAATTTTCAATGGTTTTTTTGCTTTAGGTCCTATAGTTACTTGAACATCTACTTCCTCTTCACCATCGACAGGAAATGGAGTCGTTTGTGCAGGGATAAAGGTAATTGGCTCTAAATGAGGCCATTTTTTCGAAGAACCAAGTGGCCGGTGTAAGATATCACCCGATTCTGCACGCAAACTATTTTCAAGCACATTTTGAATGCCCATATGCCTGAATCCAGGTAACATTTCAATAATATTTTCTTGATAGCTATCCGTTAAAATAATTTTGCCCATTTTCTTTACCATCCGTTTCATCAACCAACGCCAACCGAAAAGTATAAATAAAAAAAGGACAAAAAATATTACGATCATAGCAAAAGTCATATAAGTTAATATATTCGACATTTTTCTACTCCAAAATCAAATAAAAAATCCATTTAGTATGTCCTAGTATTTCCAAATTAGGTAAATAATATAATCGGCATTGCATGAAAACTTTCATTGGAGAAAAGACTAAGAAGAAAAAATGTCAATTGGAGAATTTTTAATGAAGTTAATTAATAATACTTTACACAGACCTTTTCCATTACCCTCAAAAAATTGGATTATGCGACAGACATGGAGAGACCTATTGTTTATTCATTGGCCTATTCCATCTGAAAAATTGCGTAAGCATATTCCAGCATCTTTAGAAATTGACACATTTAATGGATCTGCTTGGTTGGGAATAATTGTTTTTGTTATGGACGGCATTTATCCTCGAGGCTTGCCCAACATTTCAATCCTGCCTAAATTTCAAGAAATTAATGTGCGTACATATGTAAAGTGTAATGGAGAAAGCGGTATTTATTTCCTTTCCCTAGATGTCTGCGATTGGGCTTCTTATACAATAGCAAAAAGATGGCTTCGTCTGCCTTATCATTCTGCACAAATTTCAATCGAAAAACAGGGTCAAAGCTTTCATTTTGAAAGCATCCGTAAAAGAAAAGCCAAAAACGAGATCACTATTGATGGAATATACAAACCACTAGAAGAAGTTTATTTGCCTAAAGAAGGGACACTCGATCACTTTCTTACTGAACGCTATTGTTTTTTTAGTTCAAATAATGGCAGCAATATCTATTGCTTAGAAATCCACCATCAGCCATGGCAGTTACAAAAGACTGAGATAGAAATATATAAGAATACCCTTTTTACACCGTTTAATTTTGATGTTAGCAAAGTAACACCAATCTCCCACTTTTCTAAGGGGACAGATTCACTAATTTGGAATATTAAAAAAATTGGAGTAATATAAAAAAAATTCAACAAAAAAAGCCCATATGTTAATTTTGTGATTAATAGTATAAAAACACCTAAATGAAGAATCTTAGAAATAAGAGTTAGAGTAGCCGCCAAAAATAGTGGAGGGAACGAGCGAGCTTGATTCGTAATGTAAATAAATTATTAAGGAAATCAAAAGATAAAAAGGTTCAATTCCAAAATATGAATCATGAATCCAAGCCTCAGGATCCACTCCAATATAATTTAAGTGCAAATGAAGAAGTTTTTCGTTCAATTTATGAAAACTGTTTTGATGTTGTATTTCGGCACTTCTTACTTTTTGGAAAGAAAAAAGCTTTAATCATTTTTATTGAAGGGCTTTCAGATAATGATAGCATTGAAAAATATGTTCTCTCCCCTCTTATGCAGGAGGTCGATCATGAATCTAAGACTATTGATAAATTCCTAGAACAAAAACTTCCGGTTTCTAAAGTAAATAGAGTCCAATTATTGGCTGATTGTATTGAATCAATCTCATCGGGTAAACCAATTCTATTATTTGAAGGGGAAAAAGACGGATTTTCCTTAGGTTTAGCAAAATGGGAAAAGAGAAGTATTGAGGAACCATCAGCAGAGTCTGGAATAAGAGGTCCGCGTGAAGGCTTTACGGAATCATTGCAGGTGAGCACATCACAATTAAGGAGAATTATTAAAAGCCCTGCATTAAAAATACGAACATTGAAAATCGGAACTTACACAAAAACAACCGTTGCACTAGCTTATATTAATGAGTTAGCGGACAAAACACTGATAGAAGAAATAAATAACCGTCTTCAAAGGATCCAGATTGATGGGATATTGGAGAGTGAATATATCGAGGAAATGATTGAGGATAATCCTTATTCACCATTCCCGCAATTTTTGTCAACAGAACGGCCAGATATTGTATGTGCGAATTTATTAGAAGGTCGTGCTGCTATTTTGGTGGAAGGAACACCCTTCTGCTTAGTTGCGCCAATTTCCTTTTTTTCTTTGCTTCAATCTCAGGAGGATTTTTATCAGCGCTTTATAATTAGCAGTTTTATCCGATGGTTACGTTATCTTTTTTTTGGTATGTCCCTTTTACTTCCTTCCTTGTATGTAGCTGTTACGACGTTCCATCAAGAGATGGTACCAACAGCACTGCTCCTTAGTATTGCAGCTTCCAGGGAAGCAGTCCCATTCCCCGCCTTAGTAGAAGTGTTAATTATGGAAATTACGTTTGAAGCACTTCGTGAGGCAGGAGTTCGCTTACCGAAACAAGTTGGTGCAGCTATCAGTATTGTTGGAGCACTCGTAATTGGTCAAGCAGCCGTTCAAGCAGGAATCGTTTCAGCACCAATGGTCATTGTCGTAGCAATTACAGGAATTGCTTCTTTTATGATCCCTCGCTATATAGCCGGAATTGCTATCCGAATGATACGATTTCCGATTATTTTTCTTGCCGGTACTTTTGGATTGCTTGGTGTCGTGATGGGAATTTTGGCTATAGTGATTCACTTATGCAGCTTGCGTTCCTTTGGTGAACCCTATCTAGCACCTTTAGCACCACTTAAAGGCCATGAACTCAGGGATGTTCTGTGGAGATCCCCTTTATGGATGATGGATAAACGTCCGCACCTTACTGGGGAATCGAATATATATCGACAGACTTCAGGTATGGAACCGAATCCAAAAAGAGGCGGCGAATCGGAAAATTAATGGATGAAGGTGATCAACAATGTTAAAGAAAGGACAAAGGAATCTTTATCTAAAAAAATTCCTTCTATTGATTTCTTTTGGCGGAATGCTTCTTTTGTTAACCGGCTGCTGGGATCGATGGGAAATTAATGATTTAGCGCTTGTCACTGCTGCAGCAATTGATAAAAAGGAAGACAATCAAATTGAACTATCCATCCAAATTTTTGTTCCTAAAGCATTAAGTAGTGGAGGCGCTCAAGCGGGGCAAGGAGGAGGAGGAGCTACAACAGTGTCAACTTCTCATAAAGGAGTCAATATTGCAGACGCCCTATCAAAGCTTCAAGGTGAATTACCTCGTAAAATATTTTGGGGACAATGTAAAGTGTTTATTTTCGGGGAAGATTTAGCGAGGGAAGGAATACGAGATCATTTAGATTTCCTGCTCCGTCATCCACAGCCAAGAGAAAGAGCATTTGTGTTTGTCAGTAAAGGAAAAGCAAAGAATATCCTTCAATTACAGACTAGACTAGAACGCTTTTCTGCGGAAACAGTTCGGGAAATAGTTAAATTAAGTATTGGGATGAAGACCACATTACAGGACTTAGATGAAATGCTTATGAGCGAAGCTCAAGCAGCTGCTCTTCCATATATTAAAATTGAAACTGAGAAAAAAAGTAAAGAAAAGTCCCGTCAGTTTCCAAAAATTTCAGGAACAGCAGTATTTAAAAAAGACAAAATGGTTGGATCGATTTCTGCACATAAAACAAGAGGTATCTTATGGTTAAGGGATGAAATAAAAGAATATACCGTTACCGCAAAACCTCAAGGTAAAAGAGGGGACTTGTCTTTAAATCCAGTATCAGTCCAAATCAATCTAATTCCTCAAATTAAAGATGAGAAGTGGAAAATGACAATAAAGGTAAAAACAGAAGGTGCCATTGTGCAAAACCGTACGAATTTAAACCTTTCCAATCCAAAATCATTAAAAATTGCAGAAAAAGCATATGCAAAAGATATTAAAAAACGAATCGAATCGGCTATCAAGGAGGCACAGTATGATCTAAAAGCGGATATTGTTGGTTTCGCCAAAGAATTCCATCATAAATACCCTAAAGAATGGAAAAGGGTAAAACATCGTTGGGATGAGCAATTTTCAGAAGTAAAAGTAGAAATCGACGTTGAAGGTCATATTCGCAGGGAGGGCAATATTAATATACCAATGGAATTGAAAATGAGGTGAATAAAAAGTGAGGTGGGAAGGCTTCTTTAGTACAGCTGTAATTATCTTTGTAATCCTTTTGTTTCAATGGCCTAAAATGAAACAAAAACCTACAAAAGACAAAGGTACACTTATTGTACTCCTCCTTATCGGTTTAGTGTTATCGATGTTCGATCTCCCACATATTAATGGGCCCACAACATGGATAAATGCTCTTTTTAAGCCATTCGGACAGTTCATGGAAAAGTAAATCCCGTGATGACAAACATGATTGTTTTTCGATACGTTCTAACAAAGGAGAAAAATGATGGAGAAAGGCAAAATTTCATCTCTTCAGATGGCAATGTTGATGTATCCTACGATAGTCGCTACCGCCATCCTTTCTGTTCCAAGCATTACCGCTAAATATGCGAAACAAGATCTATGGCTGTCACCTGTTTTTGCGTCTATTACCGGGTTTTTGACAGTCTATATAGCTATACGTTTGCAAAGGCTTTATCCAAATTTCACCTTTGTCCAAACCATTGAACAGATCATTGGCCGATTCCCGGGAAAAATTATTAGTTTTGTCATATTATTTTTTTATATCCAAATTAATGGACAAATCGTCAGAGAGTACGGTGAATTTATTGTCAGCTCCTTTCTGCACAAAACCCCGATTAGTATCATCATGTCTATGATGGTACTCCTATGTGCTATTGTCGTGTACGGAGGTTTAGAAGTTTTAGGGAGAGTTGCCCAATTACTTTTTCCGATTTTTTTTATACCGCTTATCATTTTAATCTTCTTAATAAGTCCTAATTTTGAACTTGGAAACATACTCCCAATATTAGAGAGCGGAATCTATCCAGCTCTCAAGGGGGCAATTGTACCTGGTGGATGGTTTACGGAGTTTTTTCTAATCATTTTCATGCTGCCCTTTTTAGCTGATATAAAAAAAGGAATGAAATACGGGATAATAACGGTTTTTAGCGTGATGGTGACGTTAGTTGTGGTGAATCTTATCGTTCTTCTTGTACTCGGTACAACAACAGCCTCTAAGGCTTATCCTCTGATGCTTGCAAGTCGATACATTAGCTTCGCTGACTTTTTCGAAAATTTGGATTCCGTCGTTATGGCCATTTGGATTGTAGGTGCATTTGTTAAAATTTCCGTGATTTATTATGCCGTTGCTTTAGGTACAGCACAATTGCTAAATCTCTCAGACTACCGGCCAATTATATGGCCAATTGGAATTCTCACTTTAGAATTAAGCTTTTGGTCGTTACCTAACACGATGACCCTTAATTATACTAACTTGATTTTCCCTTTCTATGGAGCTATCGTGCAAACCATTATTCCACTGTTTTTATTAGTCATTGGGGTTATACGGAAAAGAAATAGAAAGAAATTTCATTCAAGCTAATATTTCATAACGATGTAATTGTATTCTATTAAGCAAATTGGGAAAGAACACCATCTAAAACGTTTGAACAGTTATTAAAAAAGCAACTGCTATGATCTCGTCATGATTTCATTTTCAATAGTATTTAGCAAAGGAGAAAAATGATGGAGAAAGGCAAAATTTCATCCCTCCAGATGGCCATGTTGATGTATCCTACGATAGTCGCTACCGCTATCCTATCTGTTCCAAGCCTTACCGCCAAATATGCCCAACAAGACCTATGGCTGTCACCCATTTTGGCGTCTATAGTCGGATTTGTGACTGTTTATATAACTGTTGGTTTGCACAAACTTTATCCGGGTCAAACGATTTTCCAATTTAGCGAACACATCATTGGCCGATATCCGGGAAAAATTCTCGATTTTTTCATTTTGTCTTTTTACCTACTTACCACGGGGGTTAGCGTCAGAGTATACGCAGAATTTATTGTAGGCTCCTTTCTGTTCAAAACCCCGATTAGTTTAATAATCTCTATGATGGTACTCCTTTGCGCTTTTTCCGTACACGGAGGTTTAGAAGTAGTAGGTAGAGTTGCCCAATTTCTTTTTCCTATTTTTGTAATTCCACTCATTATTCTTATCATACTTTTAAGCCGCGATTTTGAACTTAGCAATTTACTGCCGATATTAGAGAGAGGAATTATCCCTCCTTTCAAAGGTGCGATCGTGCCATTTGGATGGTTCTCAGAATTTTTTCTGATTATTTTTCTTCTTCCTTTTTTAACAGATATGAAAAAAGGAATGAAATACGGGATAATGACTGTTTTTGTCGTAATGGTGACGTTAGTTGTCGTAAATCTTATTGTCCTTTTTGTATTAGGTAAAACAACAGCTACTAAGGCTTACCCTCTAATGGTAGCAAGTCGATACATTAGTCTTGCTGATTTCTTCGAAAATTTGGAGTCTGTTATTATGGCTGTATGGATTGTAGGGGCATTCGTCAAAATCTCTATGTTTTTCTATGCCGTTGCTTTAGGAACTGCCCAATGGCTGAACCTTACGGATTACCGGCCTATTGTATGGCCCATAGGAATTTTGATTGTACAATTTAGCTTTTGGTCATTGCCTAGCACGATGGAATATAGTCAATATACAGTAAAGGGATTTCCTTTTTATGCAATCCTTATTCAAACCTTAATCCCTCTGTTATTACTAATGATTGCTTTTTTACGGAAAAGAAAGAAAAAACCATTAGATTCTAGCAAAAATATTTCATAGCATGGCTGATTTTCTTATTTGATACAGTTTAGTACGCNNTTTTGTAATTAAGAAAGACCTTCTAAACAAGTTAGAAAGGTCTCTAAGTTAAAGAAAAAACTAAAAACTTCTATTATTTTTATTCTTGAACACATGATTTCTTACCACTGCTTTTTATCTGCCTTTATTAACAGATTTGTTAAGATCTTTGCACCATAAATTAGTGCTTCAAGATTAAATTTCATTTTCGGATGATGAAGCCCTGGCTCGAGGTCGCATCCTAATCCAATCATGGTTGCAGAAATGTCTGGATTTTTTAACGTATAAAAGTGGAAATCCTCTGCTCCAGGAGAATGGCAAGCTTGTTCGAAGTTATCTTCTCCAAGGATGGAAATAATCGCATGCTTTCCTAGTTCAATCGCTTTAGGACTTTTTACAGCAGCTGGGGAATACTCGACAAGATTTGACTCAATCTCTGTTTCAGTAAGTTCCGCCATTTTTTGCATTATGTGTTCGGCTTTATTAATTAGCTTTGTCATCGTTTCATTTGTCTCAGCTCTTAAATCAAATGTAAATTGTACAGTTTCTGGAATTGAATTAGAAGCTTCTCCACCATGAAGCTCTGTAATTTTAATAGAATATTTGTGATTATCTTTTAAACGGATTTGGCGAATTGCCTGAATTAACATAGCAGCTGCTTCAATCGGGTTATTCCCTTCCTCAGGTCTTGCTGCATGTGCTTGCACACCTTTAATGACACCTTTAATCGTTGCTGAAGATCCATGAAGAATGACGGGTGCGGCCTTTTGAAAAGGAATTTCAATTAATGGGCGTAAATGAATCCCGCCTAGGAATTTGACATTTTTTAAAGCCCCTTCTTCAATCATTTTCAGAGCACCTTCTGCTTTTTCCTCGGCAGGCTGGAAAATAAAACGGATAGTGTGTTTAAAGCGTTGCCCTGATTTAGCTAAGACAAGTGCCGTATAGAGGGCCATTGTACTGTGTCCATCATGCCCACATGAATGATTTGCACGAACCTCCCCATCTACCTCCTGGACTAATGCGTCCATGTCTGCACGAAGGGCGATGACATCCTTTGATTCCCCTTGAATCTCGGTGACTAAACCAAAATGGTCTTGATACGTTTTAACCTTTAACCCTGCATTTATTAGCTTTTCACGAATATATGATGAGGTTTTTTCCTCTTGCCAGCTTGGTTCAGCAAGCTGATGAAGTTCTTGATAGGTTTGGAGAATTTCTTCGCGATTTTGTTCAATCAACTGAATAGGATCTTGCCTCATTATGTAAATCTCCTTTTTTAGCTTAAATTGAAATATTCAATCATTATACACTAAATTTATTTAAGAATGGGCATTTTTCAATATAAAGCTGTCTATCTTATACTTTTATAGATTGGAGTGATAAAATGGTAATAGTACCATACAAAGGAGTTGTTGAGATTGAAAAGTGAAATAATTAAAAGATTTACTACATATGTGAAAATTGATACGCAATCTAATGAAGCGAATGAAACATGCCCTTCCACACAAGGTCAGCTAACCTTGGCGAATTTATTAGTCGAAGAATTAAAGTCAATCGGAATGGAAGAAGTATCGATTGATGAGAATGGGTATGTAATGGCGACTTTACCCGCCAATTCTGAAAAGTCAGTGCCTACAATTGGATTTTTGGCTCATCTGGATACAGCAACTGATTTTACCGGAGCAAATGTAAAACCCCAAATTCACGAGAATTATGATGGTAATGATATTATCTTAAATAAAGATTTACAAATTGTTCTCTCACCAAAGGATTTTCCAAGCTTAAACCAATATAAAGGCCATACTTTAATTACAACAGATGGAACCACTCTTCTTGGTGCTGATAATAAGGCGGGAATTGCTGAGATTATGACGGCAATGGAATACTTCATTCAACATCCCGAAATAAAGCACGGCAAAATAAGAGTGGCTTTTACCCCTGATGAGGAAATTGGCAGAGGGCCTCATAAATTTGATGTGGCGGCCTTCAATGCAAAATATGCATATACAGTAGACGGAGGACCTCTTGGGGAACTCGAGTATGAAAGCTTCAATGCTGCTGCTGCAAAAGTTACCATTAAAGGAAATAATATTCACCCTGGAACTGCTAAAGGGAAAATGGTGAATTCAACAAAAATAGCGATACAATTCAACTCGAAGCTTCCTGTTAATGAGGCTCCTGAATTTACTGATGGGTATGAGGGTTTCTACCATCTTCTTTCTTTTAATGGAGATGTGGAAGAAACAAAGCTAAGTTACATCATACGTGATTTTGATAAGGATAAATTCAATGCTAGAAAAGCAAAAATGGAAGCCATTGTTCAGGAGCTCAAGCAAAAATATGGACAAGACAAAATCCTTCTTGAAATGAAGGATCAGTATTATAATATGAAGGAAAAAATCGAACCTGTTAAAGAAATCGTTGATATTGCACACGAGGCAATGGAAATGCTGGATATTGCCCCAATTGTAAAACCAATCCGCGGCGGCACTGATGGCTCACAGCTTTCCTATATGGGACTGCCAACTCCAAATATTTTTACTGGCGGCGAAAACTATCACGGTAAATTTGAGTATATTTCCGTTGATAATATGGAAAAGGCAGTAAATACGATTGTGAATATTATTAAGCTGTTTGAGGAAAAGGGAGAAAATTTATAGAAAAATAAAATGAAGCTGCTAACCGTGATGGTTTTGGCAGCTTCATTTTTTTATTATGCCTTAGTATGCTAATGCATACAAAGCTTTAATATGTGAATAGTAGCGAACATTACTTGCTTCCTTCATGATAGACGCAGGCAGTCCTTTAAGTGAAGTTTCGTTAGCACCGATTGTTGCTACAGCATCTTTACGGCCAAGGCTTGCAAGAGTACCTGAATTTACTGGTGCAAATGTATCAAATGTCTTGTCTTTAAGAAGTGCGAATAAATTATAACCAACAAGTTCTCCCATTTGCCATGCATTTTGTGCGGTTGGCGCATATGGACGACCGCCTTCTGCTGGGAAGGCAACTGCACTGTCTCCAACAACAAATACATCAGGATGAGAAGGTGATTGAAGATTTTCATTAACAGTTGCACGACCGCGATCACATGCAAGACCAGATTGTTCAACAATCGGAAGTGCTTGGATTCCGCCTGTCCATACAAATGTATTGGCAACAATTTTTGATCCGTCTTTAAGGTCGATCTCATTTCCATTTACATTCGTTACAGGAAGACCTGTCAAGAATTCTACACCACGAGCTTCAAGACTTGCAGTAGCACGTTCGATTAAGTGATCAGGTAAAACCGGAAGAATTTTTGGACCAGCTTCAACAAGCTTGATTTTCAATTCTTTCGGATCTACTCCATATTTTTTTGCGATTTTTGGCATATTATCAACGATTTCACCAACTAGCTCAACGCCAGTTAATCCGCCGCCGCCAATAACAATCGTTGCATCTGCTTCATTTCGAGTTTTGCTGTATTCTTCAATTTTTCCAACAATATGATTGTAAATGTTATTAGCATCTTCGACTGATTTTAATACCATGCTGTTTTCCTCTAGTCCTGGAATACCAAAGTAACCAGTTTTGCTTCCTAGAGCAACAACAAGTACGTCATATTTTAATGTGGAACCATCATCAAGCTTTACTGCCTTTTCGTCAACAGAGAATGAGTCAACCTTAGCAATTTTCAAGTTAATATCTTTGCCTTTGAAAACCTTTTCTAACGGCATAGAAATAGCCTTTTCTGCAATTGTTCCCCCTGCAAGACGGTGCAGCTCAGTAATAATTTGGTGTGTTGGATATTGATTTACTACAGTAACATAGGCTTCTTCACTATTTAAGTATTTGCGAACAGTTAAAGCTGAAAGAACTCCGCCATAACCTGCCCCTAAGATCACAATATGTTTTGACATGTATCATCCCGTCCTTACTAGTTGTATTAAAAGAACTTATCTTTGTTGGCTATTCTTTTCTCCAGAGATTTGAAGATAAGCATTAACGAAACGGAAAAGCTTTTGGGCTTGAGGGTCTTTCAGCATTTTTAATACGCCAAATAAACCGATCACTTCATGGCTTTCATCCGCACGATCTTTTGCTTCAATAGCAGTAGCTGCAATACTTTTAACAGTGTCCTTAACTGGACCTGCCATTTCAGCGATTGCACTTACTGTATCATTCTTTAATACATCATCAGTTGCCACTGATTGAGCGAAGTCATATGATTTGTTTAAAATATTTACTAGCTCTGTTAGCTTTGGCAGCTGCTCTACTAATGTTGTTAAGGATTCCTGTACCTCAGGTTTTAAAAGCTGATCAAGAATATCAAGTTTCTCTTGATACGACACATGCTCTTGTTCAGGTTTTGGTTGTGTAAGCGTTGCAGTCATGTTCACTACCCCTTTACAAAATAAATATTTTTACTATCAACTGAAGGAAATTTATGTCTTGTGTGATTTTTCACAAAGGCAATTAAAAACATCTTAAAATACTATTAAATAGTTATCCTGTTACTAAACAACTATTTATGTAAGCCCTTCAATCATCCCAAAACTACTATACGACTTATTTTGAATAATATCAATTACAATTTTTGAATATATTCATAGCTTAAATGTTATTTACAGGTGGAATATGAATAAAGTTAAAGGCTGCATTCCTCAAAATGGAATATCAGTCCCCTATACATTAAGCTTTATTTACTAACTTGATATACACCCTAGTGCTTTGATACAAACTTTACTTAATTCGGTATACCCAGCAAAAGGATTCAACAGATAATAAATAAAATAACTAAACTAAGAACACCATTGCTTGAATTTCCGGTAATATAACTAATTCCTAATAAGAATTATAGTAAAAAAGCTGTAATCTTATTAAAGATTACAGCCTTTGATGAAAAAAATTTATTCGAGTCAATTAATATTAGATTCCATGTAATTCAAACTAGATTGTTCCTGACCTTCTTCCGACCTAAAATAATTTGTTAGAATGCCTAATCTTTCAATTTTCACAGTTACTTCGTCCCCATCCTGTAACCATACTCTTTCCACTTCAGGAAGCCCCATTATGACACCTTCTGGAGTTCCAGTTAGAATAATGTCTCCAGGCTGTAAGGTTAAATGTTCAGAAACATAACTAATAATCTCTTCACAGTTAAAAATCATATCTGAAGTATTTGAATCCTGACGAATTACTCCATTTACAATAGACATAATTCTTAAATCATTCGGATTTTCGATTTCTTCTTTACTGACCAAATTTGGACCAATTGGACAAAAACCATCACAAGATTTTCCTAAAAGCCATTGCGAACTTTTCGATTGCAAATCACGAGCAGACACATCATTCGCTGCACAATAACCATATACTACAGATAGTGCATTTTCTTTTTTAATTTTTTTCGCTTTTTTACCAATGACTATAACTAATTCCGCTTCATAGTCTACCTGAGAAGATACGCTCGGCAAGGTTATGTCTTTTTCATGAGCAGTAAGTGTATTATTAAATTTGCTAATCAATATTGGCGCTGGAGGGATAGGTAAATTACACTCCACTGCATGCTTTTTATAATTCAATCCAATACAAATAATTTTATTAGGCTCTGGTACACAAGGACCAAAAATTAACGAATCCTCCATATGGAATAATGAATCATCCATAAATGAAATTTCGATTAGTCTCGAAAGAACTTTTTGCGCATGTTCTCCATGATTAATAAGTTCTGTAACTGTTTTAGGCACATTATTAATGAATGGATAGTTATTAGCTGCTGCTTCTACGTCTAATATTCCCTTGTCTGTTTTTATTCCTAAAGCTAATCGATCTCCTTTGACAAAAGTTACAGATATCATTGACTTCCTCCCTTTATTAAACTTAAAGAACAAGGTCTATTTTCCCAGAAATCTTTAAATAATTTTCATACGTGTTATAATTAAGATATGAAGTCTGAACATTGAAAATTGCATACTTATAAGGGTTGGGATAGCTAATCTTCTATCCTGTAAAATGTATGGAGTCGTCAGAGAAGACGAAAATCGCTGTACAGACTCATGATAAAACTTTCTATCTTAGTAAATGAAGAGAGCATTGCAACCCCCCACAGGTTGAATGCTCAGCAAAAGATTTCTTTTTATCTGCTTACCTTTTCCCTTGAAAATACTTTTCCCCATCCTTTTACAGTCCTTGGATCTACATCTACCATTTTTAAGCATTCCCACATAAGTACATTGATCGTGTCGTACATTGGAATATTATATTTTTCTTCATAATATTCAACTTTATCTACTGCAGGAAAATTTGTGCATACAACACTTAATGCATCAGCAGGAGAAGCAGTTACTGCTTGTATCATTTCTTCGATTCTGCCTTGATCTACTTGGCTAAAGGAACGATTTACTGTTTGGGAAAGTCCTTGAACATTAATCGTTTCAATATTGCAATGCTTTTTATATTGTTCTGCAATTAATCTATTTATCTCTGGAATATATGGTGTTACAAGGTGCACAGTATTAATATTGTGTTCTTTAAATGCACTTACTTGGGATAACATAGATGTTGTTGCCGGAATTCCTGTTCTTTTTGTAATCGCTTCACATAGTTCATGATCCATTTCGAAACCAAGCCATCCGCCTGACGTTCCGTTCCAAGCTATTAAATCAACCTCTGCATGTGCCAGCAGCTCAGCTGCCTGGAGCATAGGTTCAAAATTAAATTGACTCAAGGCATCCTGCTCTAATGAGATTTTCGTAACCTCGAATCGGCCATAATGGCACGTAACCTCCGGAACATGATATAACATCTTCGAGCAAATTGGCTCTAGAACTGTGTTTGAAGAGGGAGTAAGCATTCCAATTTTTTTCGGTTCTTTTATCATGATTATTCCTCCTTAAATAATTAATGAGCAACCCCGATTTTTTTATTGTAATTAATTAGGCTTGACACCGTTGCTAAAAGGAGACCTGCGACAACAAATACCATTAACGCCAAGAAATAGGAATCTGTGAGTGAAACAATAATACCGATATATATCGGGGTTACTATACCCGCAATATTTCCAGCAAAATTCATGCATCCACCAACAGTACCAATATGCTCTCTTTGCGAGATTGCAGCAGGAATACTCCAATATAAGCCACCCCAACGAAGAAAAAATAATGCAATTGAGAGTGTAGTAATTGCCATCGTTACCGAAGTAGACCGGCTTAAGAGAAAAATTGAAATGGCCGTCATGATACCTGCAATTGAGAGCATCGTCCTCATTACTGTATTAAAGTTACCACCTTTATCGCGCCACTTATCTGTAATTAATCCGCCTATAATTTCCCCGATAAAGCCAGAGCCAAAAATGATTAATATCGATCCGCCAATTGCTTTAATATCTAAATTTTGTGTTTTTGCAAGATAAGATGGCCCCCAAGTCATTAGTCCGTAAAAAACTGTGTTAAACGAAAACCAGCCGAGACACATACACCAGAAATTGCGAGCTCTTAAGTAATCTTTAGCACCAATTTTTACTCCAGAAGCATTACGTTTATGTTCTTCATACTCTTCCTCGAGAGCTTTTCGAATATATTCACGTTCTGCCTCGTTTACTTTTGGGTTTGCATTTGGCCCCCCTTTTATAACTCTCCATGCTAACCAAGCTATGATGATAGTAAGGATCCCAGCTCCAATTAATGCACCGCGCCATCCTCCAAACCATGCCATAAAAGCAATTATAATTGGTCCTCCAACGGCAGTTCCTAACGGTGCACCACTATCAATAATAGTAGCCCCACGGCCTCTTTCTTTGGAACTCAGCCATATGGCTTGTAACTTTGAGGCCCCCGGCATAACTGGAGCTTCTGTAATTCCTAGCAAAACCCTTAGGAAAATTAATGATTTTGCACCCATGATAAAGCCTGTTAATGTTTGAACGATTCCCCAGCTTATGGCGGCGCCATAAACTACCTTATCTGGACGATATTTGTCCGCAAGCCAACCTGATGGGACTTGCATTAGAGCATATCCCCAAAAGAAGGAACTAAGGATGATACCGACTATTGCAGGATCTAGGCCTAAATCACTTTGGACCGCCGGCATCGCAATTGATAGTACGGCACGGTCAACATAGTTAATTGTGACGAGTAAGAGAAGCATAATAAACACACGCCAACGCACATTTGTTGGTTTTGCTGTTAAACCAAGTGATTGTTCTGAGACTTGCAGACCTGAGCTACCTTTTGGCATAAAAATCCTCCTTTTTCAACTTAAAAGTTAAAGAGTTATGCTATTTTCAAAACGTTTAAGTAAATTTCAATAATCACCTCCTCTAATATTTGCTTAGCAAAACGTAACTAGTGAAATTACTAGATACGAGTACTACCTGATATTAACCCCTGTTCGTAAATTAGAATTTTTCTTCCTAAATAAATACTGTCCTCGCCCTTGTTCACCGATAACATATCCATCACGAACAATTTCCTCGCCCCTGGAAAGTACTCGCGTAATGGCTCCTTGAACGACTGTACCCTCATAAAGATTGTAATCTACATTTTGGTATTGCTTTTCCTTTGTAATAATTCTAGAAGTTTTAGGATTAAATAAAACAATATCTGCGTCAAATCCAACAGCGATACTTCCCTTTTTTGGATACAGCCCAAATAATTTTGCAGGACCTGAAGACATTATCTCTACAAACTTTTGTAAAGAAATTCTTCCTTCATGAACTCCAAAATGGTAAACAATAGAAAAAGTATCTTCTATACCAGGAACTCCATTAGGAATCTTTGCAAAATTATCCTTGCCTAGTGTTTTTTGTCCTTCAAATAGAAAAGGGCTATGGTCAGATGCAACAGTTGAAATAACGCCTGAGGATATTCCCTTCCAAAGATATTCCTGATTCCATTTTTCACGAAGAGGAGGGGAGCAAACATATTTCCCGCTTTCAAAGTTAGGTAATTGCAATTTACTTTGGTCAAGAACCAAATAATGAGGACAGGTTTCTGCATATGCCTGTACTCCACGCTTTTTTGCCTGTTCTACTTTTTCTAATGCATCTGCACAGCTAACATGGACAATATAGATGGAGGCATTCGCTGCTTCTGCGATTGCAAGTGCTCTCCCTGTTGCTTCTGATTCTGTTATCACTGGGCGTGTGTGAGCATGGAATATTGGTGAGGTATCACCTTTCGAGATGGACTCCTGAATTAATTCATCAATGATGTCACCATTCTCCGCATGTACATTCGTAATGATTCCTACTTCCCCAGCTTTTTTCATTATTTTAAACATTTCTCGGTCATTAACCATTAACTCACCTTTATAAGCCATAAACAATTTAATAGATGTAACACCTTCTTGATTCGCTAAAATAGGAAGCTCCTCAAGAACATGGTCATTATATTCACTTATAATTGTATGAAACCCATAATCTATTAAAGAAGTTTCCCCCTTCTTCTTCCATTCTTTTAAGTTATCTAGAATAGTTTGACCCTTTTTGGGCTTTGTAAAGTTGATGATGCTTGTAATTCCACCAGCTGCAGCTGCTCTGGTACCGCTTACAAAATCATCTGCAGTTCCAGCACTTTGAAATGGCCAAGCGAGGTGGGTATGAACATCTATACCCCCTGGAAATATGTATTGTCCATTCGCATCAATTACATAGTCATCCTTTTCGGGAAAAAGGCGATCCGAAATAGCAGTAATTTTTCCTTTATCGATCATAATATCTGCATTAAAACAATCAGTAGCGGTAACAATCGTTCCGTTTTGAATAATAGTTTTCAACTGATTATCCTCCCATATCAATAAAATACTAAAGTGTCTGCTGTCGACAGTTTATAACATTCAACTTCTATGTACTCTTTTAATGAAAAGAGCGAATTATAGAAGCTCATATTCTAGTGGGAATATCTTAGTGGTTTGCAAAAATTTCTTTCAAATGAGTTAAATCTGTTTCAAGATGTTTTCTCATCATAACTGAGGCTTTTTCTTCATCTCTACGTTTCATAAAGTTAAGAATTTCTAGATGCTCGTTAAAAACTACCAATTCTCTATTCTCACCCTGGAAGTTTAAAACTCTGTAATAGTGACTCAAAGAG
>NZ_JBALOZ010000199.1:16577-17113 GCF_036965125.1 Bacillus sp. JJ1503 | reverse complement strand
TTAAGTTTTGAAAACGTATGACCTTCATCTTCTATACGAATAAACGTAATAGGATGATCTCGTTTCTTAAGTTTATTCACAATCTGCTCTGATTCTTCAATCGGGACACGCGGGTCATTAACTCCATGGATCACCATAAGGGGAGAGGTGATATGGTCTGTAAGATTCAATGGATCGATTTGATCAAAAAATTCCCCATCTTCTTCAACCGTTCCATACTCAGTTTCTCTAAACCTCTTCCGCCAAGGACTTGTAGTTTTTAGGAAGGTTCTCAGGCTTGAGATTCCTACGATATCAACCGCAGCCGCCCACAAATCAGGATAGTGACTAATGGCAGAAAGAACCATAAATCCACCATAGCTGCCTCCCATAACCGCTATCTTTCCAGTATCAACATGGATATCTCCTTTAAGCCATTCCACTAAAGAAATTAGATCTTTCAGAGCATCCATCCGTTTACGAACATCATCTAAATGGGTATACGTCTTCCCGTAACCTGTACTGCCGCGAATATTTGGAGCAACCACTGCATAACC
>NZ_JBALOZ010000199.1:14863-16535 GCF_036965125.1 Bacillus sp. JJ1503 | reverse complement strand
CATGAATATATACGACAACCGGCATTTTCTCAGCTGCAGATTTCGGCTTATAGTAAAAGGCAGGGATCTGAAGGTTGTCAAAAGAACGATAGAATATTTGTTCAGGCTCAATTAATTTCCCCTTAAGTATGGGAATGTGAGAAATATGTGTAAGCTGTTCTGCCTTGAGGGTTTCTAGGTCAAGCGCCCATATATCAGATGGGTGTGCAGGCCCGTTAAATATATAGAGGAGCTTTTGGTTTTTTGGTGAAAATTTGAGATTGGAGATCACTCCCATTGGTGTTTCCCATGTATAAAGGGTACTTATATCTAAATCTAGTAAATACCCTTTTGAGATCCCCCCCACATTGACCGTGAAAGCTAATTGATTTTTTTTCTCATTCATGGCTAGCCCTTCAAAATCCCACTCTCCCTGCTCCAGCCAAGTGAATTGTTTAGTAGGTAAATGAATACATGCAAGCCCAAAAAATTCACGGTCTTTATTTGATAATAGATAAAGATGATCTCCATCCTTATTTAAATGGACATCCCTAAAACTTGCTTCTCCTGTATGTTCTGTTATCCAGTTCATACCTCCAGTTAAAAGGGATAACACACCTAAATCATGATCGAGGGGAGAGTTTGTTCTTCTAACCAATAATGAATGCCCATCGGGAAACCATTTCAGAACAGAAAACGCCCCATCTTGCGCAAAAACGAGGCGGATTTCAAGGGTCTCAAGATTCTGGATATAAATATCAAAAAATGCTTGATTTCTTCGATTGCTAGACCAAGCAATCCATTTTCCATCTGGAGAGCTTCCACCATACAAATGAACATATTCTGGGGAGTTTGTCAGGGAGATCAGCTCTCCATCCTTCTTTAATAAGTAAAGTTGTTCCCTCTCATTTCCGGAAACGTCCATCCCAATAATCAAATCCGATGTACCAGTAACATATTTTATGAATGTGATTCCTTCCTTTGTAAAAGAGGATTGGGCAAGCCCCCTATTTTCTCCATCATACTCCCATACCTGTGGCAATCCCGAATAATCACAAATAAAGCTTATCTTTTTTCCATTCGGTTCACATTCAAGATTTTTCACCGTACTAACATGCGCATAAGGATCTAGACTTACTTCATTCATTACATTACCACCCATCATCTATTTTCAAAAAATTATCTACCAAAATAGAGTTCTTTTTGAGCTTTAAATATTTGGTGAATTATTTATTTTCCAAAACATATTTACCCATTCATTATATTTAGACAGAATGATTAACATGCTTTGTTGTGTAAGAAGGCAGGTGTTAATTTCAATAATAAAGAGTTCCCATTTACGGGCGGTTCTGTATTCTCCTTTTATTGAATTAAAGCGCCGGATCGTGTTGCTTAACAAGTGAAACAAACGCTTCTCCATCTTTCTTTTTTGCATTTGACTAAGGCTTTTAGTGATCCCATATAGGACCTCCTTACTTTCAGTTATTGTTTTTCAATATATTAGATATGGGAGAGTATCAATTGGTTTTCATTGAATGATATGATTTTATTTATCTCAAAAAAATGTTCATAAAATGAAAAATGAGCGCTTATCCCTTATTCAAGGATTGCGCCCGATTGTTTGTCAGCACGGTTTCAGCACTTCTTCTATTTCGGCTGTCAGTTTTTCCGGTTCTGTCTGTGGAGCAAAACG
>NZ_JBALOZ010000199.1:0-14853 GCF_036965125.1 Bacillus sp. JJ1503 | reverse complement strand
ACATTCCCTTTTCGGTCCACTAAAAATTTCGTAAAATTCCATTTGACCGCCTGTGACCCTAACGCGCCTTTGGCCTCCTTTTTTATGTATTGATAAAGTGGGTCCGCATTCGCTCCATTTACGTCTACTTTTGCAAACATTGGAAAACTCACATTGTAATTCAAATCGCAAAACTGCTGAATTTCCTCGTTCGTTCCTGGTTCCTGTTGACCGAATTGATTACAAGGAAATCCTAGAATCTCTAATCCTAAATCTCGGTACTTATCATACAGCGCTTGTAACCCCTTATACTGTGGTGTAAAGCCACACTTGCTCGCCGTATTGACGATAAGGACGACTTTTCCTTCGTAACGAGACAACGGCTCTGTCTGACCGTCGATTTTCTTTACTGTAAAGTCATACACACTCATTTTTGCTCACATCCCTTTCAAGGTAACCCTTTATCCTTCACTAACCACTTCCGATACGCCCCACTCGAAGCACACTTCCAATACCTAGAAAGAAAAGTCGTGAATTTATGTCTTACCTCATAATAAAATTTCTTCAATCGAAGTTAATTATCCTTCTTAATCTATACAGCCAGTTACCTTCAGTACGTTTCTTCACAATCTCTATGCGGATTATCATAAAAATCTGCAGAGAGATTCCGATATCTTCATTTATAAGCTCATTAATCATCAAAAATAATAATTTTTTGAAAAAAGTGTTAACATTTCTATTAATAATATTTATAATACTTGTATACAAGTCTACTTGTATTAAAATTGAGAAGGTGAATCAATGAAAGAATCCAGAGAAAATCTATATCCGGAAAAATGGCTTTCTAAGGCATCAACCGGTGATCGGATTGCATACGAGCTAAGAATGCGGATCATTTCGGGCGCTATTGAAAGCGGTACCATCCTATCAGAGAATAAATTGGCTGCAGATTTTTCAGTAAGCCGGTCACCGGTTCGGGATGCACTAAAAATACTTGCTGCTGAGAATATCATCCAGTTAGAAAGAATGGGTGCTGTTGTCCTCGGCTTAACAGAAAAGGAAATAGAAGAAATTTATGATGTCCGTTTGTTAATCGAAACATTTGTTTTTGAACGGCTAGTAAGAATAGAAGTAACCGAGCTAACAAAGGAACTTAGCAAAATTTTGGAAATGATGAAAGTTGCCATCAAATACCAAGATGCAGATGAGTTTTCCTATCAGGATATTCTGTTCCATGAAACGATTATTCGAGCTATTAATCATTCCCACATCCTGATGATTTGGAATAATTTAAAACCTGTGATGGAAAGCTTTATTCTTCTTTCCATGCGAATGCGTTTTAACGAAAAGTACGATGATTTCCCACGTATCATCAACAATCATAAATTATATATTGAAGCAATCAAAACAAAAGACCGAGCCCTTATGATTAAGTCCTTGCACCAAAACTTTGATGATGTTCAAGGCAAGGTTGAAGACCTGTGGAGGTCACAACAAATGCTTTCTGAAGGAGTAGAACAAGATAATGACTAACTTTATGTTAGGAATCGATATAGGAACAACAAGCACAAAAGCTGTTTTGTTCAGTGAAAACGGCAAAGTTATTCAACAGGAGAATATCGGTTACCCACTTTACACTCCTGATATCTCAACTGCTGAACAAAACCCGGAAGAAATCTTTCAAGCTGTTTTGAAAGCGATTTCGAATATCACAATACAACATCCTGAAAAACAGATCATGTTTATCTCGTTTAGCAGTGCGATGCATAGCGTCATTGCCATGGATGAAAATGATCAGCCGCTCACTTCCTGTATCACATGGGCGGATAATCGCAGTGAAGCATGGGCCCATAAAATCAAAGATGAATTGAATGGCCATGAAGTCTACAGACGAACAGGAACACCGATCCACCCGATGTCGCCATTAGCCAAAATTGCTTGGATTGTAAATGAGCACCCCGACATCGCGACAAAGGCAAAGAAGTATATCGGAATAAAAGAATATGTCTTCAAAAAATTGTTTAATCAATATACAGTCGATTTTTCCCTTGCTTCAGCAATGGGGATGATGGATCTCAAAACATTGGACTGGGATGACGAAGCATTAACAATTGCCGGAATTACAAGAGAACAATTATCTGAACTTGTCCCGACAACGAAAATATTTAAAAACTGCCATCCGGATTTTGCCCAGCTAATGGGGATTGAACCACAAACCCCGTTTGTCATTGGAGCCAGTGATGGCGTGCTCTCAAATCTCGGGGTCAATGCAATCAGAAAAGGTGAAATTGCCGTCACAATTGGGACAAGCGGTGCCATCCGAACGATTATTGATGAACCGCAAACGGATGAAAAAGGAAGGATTTTCTGCTACGCCTTAACCGAAAAGCATTGGGTCATTGGTGGGCCTGTCAATAATGGTGGGATGGTTCTTCGCTGGATTCGCGATGAGCTAGCCTCAGCAGAAGTGGAAACAGCAAAGCGATTAGGTATTGATCCGTACGAGGTGTTAACGAAAATTGCCGGAGGCGTTAGGCCAGGATCTGATGGATTGCTATTCCACCCTTACTTGGCAGGTGAACGTGCACCATTATGGAATCCTGACGTACGCGGCTCCTTTTTCGGCCTAACAATGTCCCATAAAAAAGAACATATGATTCGTGCTGTCTTAGAAGGTGTCATTTACAATTTATACACGGTATTTCTAGCATTAACTGAATGCATGGATGGACCTGTTACCCGGGTTCAAGCGACAGGGGGCTTCGCAAGGTCAGAGGTTTGGCGGCAAATGGTAGCCGACATCTTTGAATCTGAAGTGGAGGTACCCGAAAGCTATGAGAGTTCCTGTCTCGGTGCCTGTATTTTAGGACTTTATTCATTCGGAAAAATTGAATCATTTGAAGTGGCTTCTCACATGATTGGCAGCACTTACAAGCATACGCCTGAAGGAGGTGCTGTTAAAGAATACCAGCAATTATTGCCGATTTTTATTAATTTATCCCACGTATTAACAGAAGATTATACACGGATTTCAGCGTATCAAAGACGCTTACCGCACTCAACAAAATAACGAATGGGAGGCAATTAAATGCCATTACTTATTGTAGCAATTGGAATTTTAGCATTATTACTTTTAATAATGGGTTTAAAGTTAAATACCTTTATTTCATTAATTATTGTTTCATTTGGTGTTGCATTAGCCCTTGGTATGCCACTAGGGGAAATTGTTAAAACGATTGAAGCCGGATTAGGTGGTACACTTGGGCACTTAGCGTTAATTTTTGGACTTGGTGCGATGCTAGGAAAATTAATAGCAGATTCAGGTGGCGCACAACGAATTGCCATGACCCTTGTGAATAAATTCGGTGAGAAAAATATTCAATGGGCAGTTGTTGCAGCATCTTTTATCATCGGGGTTGCATTATTCTTCGAAGTAGGATTAGTATTATTAATTCCAATCGTCTTTGCCATTTCAAGACAATTAAATGTTTCAATTCTGTATCTTGGCATTCCGATGACAGCAGCATTATCTGTCACACATGGATTCCTGCCTCCTCACCCGGGCCCGACTGTCATTTCCGGTGAATATGGGGCAAACATTGGGGAAGTTCTACTTTACGGTTTTATTATATCCATTCCAACTGTTATTATTGCTGGTCCTATTTTTACAAAGCTTGCAAAAAAACTTGTTCCAGAATCTTTTACGAAGATGGGCAATATTGCTTCATTAGGTGAGCAAAAATCATTTAAGCTTGAAGACACACCAGGGTTTGGCATCAGTGTATTTACTGCCATTCTTCCTGTTATTTTAATGGCGATTGCAACCATTATTACATTGCTTCAAAAAACATTAGGATTTGAAGATAATTCGTTCTTGGCAGCCATCCGTTTTATTGGGGATGCTGGCACAGCGATGTTAATCTCTTTACTAGTTGCCATCTATACGATGGGCATTGCAAGAAAGATTCCAATCAAGACTATAATGGATTCATGTTCAACAGCCATTTCACATATCGGGATGATGCTGTTAATTATCGGGGGCGGCGGTGCCTTCAAACAAGTATTAATAAATGGCGGTGTTGGTGACTACGTTGCCGTAATGTTCAAAGACACTTCCATGTCCCCAATCTTACTTGCGTGGATCATCGCAGCTATCTTAAGAATTGCCCTAGGCTCTGCGACTGTTGCTGCATTAACTACTGCTGGATTGGTAATTCCAATGTTAGGACAAACGGACGTGAACCTCGCATTAGTTGTACTGGCAACCGGTGCAGGCAGCTTAATCGCTTCTCACGTAAACGATGCAGGCTTCTGGATGTTCAAAGAGTATTTTGGCTTAAGCATGAAAGAAACCTTTGCAACTTGGACATTGCTTGAAACTATTATTTCAGTTGCTGGATTAGGATTTGTTTTATTGCTAAGTTTAATAGTATAACCTGCTTTTGAAAAAAGGTCGGACCCTCAATGCTAATACACTTTAGCATCGAGGATCTGACCTGTTACCATTTTTGTCACAAAAGGAGAGTAATAAAGTTGAATACAATTGGTGTTATTGGTTTGGGAGTAATGGGCAGTAATATCGCTTTAAATATGGCAAGTCACGGTGAGCAGGTTGCTGTCTATAATTATACTCCGGATCTAACCGATCAGCTGGTTCAAAAAAGTAACGGTCAGCCCATCCATCCGTACTATGAAATTCAAGATTTTGTTCAATCACTAGAATCCCCAAGGAAAGTCTTCCTGATGGTCACAGCTGGAAGTCCCATCGATTCTGTGATCCATTCATTGGTTCCTTTTCTTGATACAGGAGATATCATCATGGACGGCGGCAATTCCCATTATGAAGATACTGCTCGCAGATATGATGAGTTAAAGTCTAAGGGAATTGGTTATCTTGGAATTGGGATTTCAGGCGGGGAAGTCGGGGCCTTGACAGGTCCTTCCATCATGCCAGGCGGGGATAAGCAAGTATATGAACAGGCAGCTTCGATTCTTACAAAAATAGCAGCCCAAGTAGATGGTCAACCTTGCTGTACGTATATTGGCCCTAAAGGTGCAGGGCACTTTGTAAAGATGGTCCATAATGGAATTGAGTATGCCGATATGCAGCTGATTGCTGAGGCCTATACTTTTTTAAGAGAAAAGTTAGGTTTATCTGTTGATGAAATTGCCGACATCTTCGAGTCATGGAATCAAGGTGAACTAAAAAGTTATTTAATCGAGATTACTGCAGAGATCTTAAGAAAAAGGGATGAAATAACCGGTTCGCCTCTGATTGATGTGATTCTTGATAAAGCAGGGCAAAAAGGCACTGGTAAATGGACAAGCATCCAAGCCATTGATAACGGAATTCCAGCTTCCATTATTACGGAGGCATTGTTCGCGCGTTACATCTCTTCTTTAAAAGAAGAAAGGGTTTTTGCAAAAGAATTCTTGTCGGATCCTGAAATTGATAAGCCGAATTTAGATAAAGAAGTTTGGATTGAGCACGTTAGACAAGCATTATATTTAGGGAAGGTTTGCGCTTACGCTCAAGGATTTACACAATATAAAATGACGTCTGAACTGTTTGAATGGAATTTGCCTTTAAAGGACATTGCGCTCATCTTCCGCGGCGGCTGCATCATTCGTGCGGAATTTTTAAACGTAATAAGTGAAGTCTATGAAACACAGCCAAATTTGGCTAATTTATTAATCGCTCCTCATTTCGCCGAAAAAGTGAAAGAGTATCAAATGGGACTACGAAAAGTTGTCTGTGAGGGCATTACTTCCGGAATTGCATTTCCATGTTTAAGTGCATCGATTTCTTATTTGGATAGTTATCGGACAGACATTTCAAATGCTAATCTGTTGCAAGCACAAAGAGATTATTTTGGGGCCCACACTTATGAACGACGTGACTTAGCAGGAGTCTTTCACACAAATTGGAATGATTGATTTCGCATCAGCAGAAAAAAGGTACCAGACCCCCAATGAGTTTTAGGATCTCACTGGGGGTCTAGAACCAGAAACTATCTTCTCCCTCGATTTAATATATTATTTTGTATCCTTTATTTGAATTAGGTCAGAATTAAATACTTTAAATCTGTTTTTTATAATATCAGCTTCCTGTGTCTTTGCTTTTTTGATAGTCGTTCCTAGACAGAAAAGAAAGGAAACGTAAAAGAAAACCCATCAGCATATTATACTGTACATCCATACGTTAATCTATTGCTGCTGATGAAGCAGCTGCTTGGTCAGCCTTCACACAATCAATTGCAACAACGATCGCAATAATGATAGCTTCCATTTCTTCATTCAATATTTGAACCTTATAACTATCGCCCCAAGTGAACCACTCCTTAGTCACTTTACCGACAACTTTCCCATGCTGTAAAACCTGAAAATCCATATCCAACCAATTACCTTGTACTTCAATGCCTGCCGCATCAATCGTATAACGTGCTTTAAAGAAAGAAAACTCTTTCTTAATCGTTAACACCTCTCGGCCATTCACCTCAACAAAAAACTTCGGTAAAAAGCTAAACATCTTTTTCGTAATAAGCGCAACTTCATCTCTTTTTGTATTCATAATGGAGAATGTCTTTGGGATCTGCATAAAACTGCCCTCCACATAATAAACATCCTTCTCCTGTTGGTCCTTTACCGTAAATTTGCCACTTAGACTAAATACCTTCTGTTTAATATATAGTTGCTTCATGCTATGCCTCCTTGATGTAGCATATTAATTAAAATATATTATGTTTTGTCTTACTGCTAATCATAGCATTATCAACAGAAGTGTGCTTTCTTAAATAGTTTTCAGCTAACTCTGCTGCCTTGTCGAGTCAGGTAAATCATTCACCGCAATTTGATAAAAAGGGTTCTTCTCGCAAAAGTATTTTATGGTATGATGTTTAGGTTGTGTATATACTATGTGACACATTTACATTCATCTATGAAAAGAGGTATTTATGCACCCTACAAAATTATCAAAGCGACATTGGTTGCTTATCTTAACACTTACTTTATTAACATTTGTTCTTGGGACAAGCGAATTTGTCATTGTCGGAATCTTAACCGATATTTCCTCAAGCCTTCATATTACAAATGCAAAAGCAGGTACACTCGTTTCTACGTTTGCCATTACGTTTGCCATCGCCACACCACTAGTAATGTCAGCAACAAGTCATTTTCCAAAGCGTAGATGGATGTTGTTTTTGATCGGATCTTTCATAGTCCTGAATGCATTATGTGTAATCTCGTCGAGCTACATCATGCTCCTCACCCTTCGAATGATGACAGCGATTGTTACAGGCGTTTTAATTTCACTCGCCATGATAGTTGCGAGTGAAACGATGCCGATTCAAAAACGCGGACTCGCGATATCATTCGTTTTCGGTGGGTTCACACTGGCAAATGTCGTTGGAGTGCCAATTGGTACAGTCATCGCAGATTGGTATAGCTGGAATGCCACTTTCATGTTAACGACTCTTCTAGGAGGATTAGCATTTTTAGCATCCTTTTTCGTCTTGCCTAATGGACTCAGCAAAATACGGAGTTCGATACGGGATCAGTTTTCTTTATTGACCAAGCCACGAATTTTGATGGCTTTTTTCATTCCAGCTCTCGGATTTGGTGCAACATATGTTGTCTTTACGTACCTTGTTCCTATCTTAAAAGGAATGGAAGCACCAAATAACTCCATTAGTTTAATCTTATTTGGTTACGGAATTATTTCGATTTTCAGCAATATCCTCGCTGGTAAAATTGCCAGCCACAATGCAATCGGCCGCCTTCGGTTTGTTTTTCTTGTACAGGCAGTGGTGCTAGCAAGTTTATTTTGGACGACTCAAAACTTCGTTGTAGGGTTATCCAACATCGGCTTAATGTCATTAATGGCGATTATGTTAACAACATCGACACAGCTTTATTTAATTGATCTTGCTGGCATTTATCAGCCAAAAGCAACAGGGCTCGCCGCTTCACTGATGCCAGTAGCAAGCAACGTAGGTATCGCTTTCGGTTCAGCTCTAGGAGGAATGGTGTATCATCAAGGAAATTTAATGAATGTCACATGGGTTGGTGGAATCGTGGCAGTCTGTGCTTGTCTCCTAACATGCTTTAGTCATCGTTTAGACGAAAAACAAAAGAAATTAGCATAAACACACAAGAAAGGGCCAGTCCCCAATTAACCCAAGCTATCAATTTCTACGAAAGTCAGCTTCTCCTATGGTGGAAAAGAAAGGCATTAACCTTTTCTTTTCCACCAACAGGAAGCCATGGAATCTTAACAACGGAATATAAGTAGGTCCCAGAACTTATGATTTATTTGTTAACTTCACAACAGATGAATAGGGTTTCTTCTCTTTTTGTATTCTCATAATACTCTGTTCATTAAGTAAACCAATAATTTTTTCAAGGTGATCAAGATCCCTGACCACAATAAAACTTGGCTGGAATAGTCTATTTTTTAAATGAAATGTCAATTTATATGCATTGTTCACTCGAGAATCAAGCCCATAAAGCTCATGCCAACGAATTACTTTTTCTGTTTCATAGTACTTTATTTGATCTGAAGAATAGAATTTTCCATGAAGGATTAGACCATTTGGTAAAATAAACAGATTTCCGCGATGCTTTATTGCACTAATGATTGTGAAAAACAAATAGGCAAAACTAAAGAAGGAGGATCCCAACCAGTCAGTTGAAATGACAATTATTAAAAGCACTGTTAACAATACAAGAGCAATCATGGTGCCCCATTTTACATATTGATAAGATTTCGTGTGCTTTGTTAAAGGCTCCATCTCTTTCCACTCAGTTGGCAGGAGGATACTACTAAACTCATGTTCTTTTTTGGGAAAGAGCGCATCTTTAGAGCAATCAGCTGCTTTCTTTAGATTTAATCGATATTTGATTAAATAAATGACTCCTAGAACAAATAACACCGTAAATATGATGTTCATCACTTCTTAATTACTCCTCCTTCTCTCTTTCCTTTTTCTTCACCCATTATTCCAAAGAAATTTTTACAACATCATCTAAATATTTCGTTGTACTATATCCATAAATCTCCAGACTCTTAGGATTTACATTTTTACCTTGGAACCGAACGCTTTGAACTGTAGATAAATGACGGGGCTGCTCGATTTCCTCATATGGGACCGGCATATTATTTATTTCGTATACTACCCCGTTTTTATCAACAATTACTCCTTCAGAATTCATATCTATAAAACTCGATTCATTTACAATATTGAATTGAAGCCACTCATACTCCCGATTCTCAACCTCATGATTACTTAGCACAAAATTCGTAGAGTCGCCAACTTCCATCCTATCTATGGAAATTGTACTTCCCGCATATTCAAAAGTATGAGGGTATTCTCTAATATCGTCCAATTCGATGATAAATGTATCTTCAACCGTTAAATTAGCAGATTTAAATTGAACATGAACCTCTTTCGGTTTTTCTCCAAAAAGAGGGTCAAAGTGTGTTTGATAAGTTGCCCAATTCACGTCTTGCTGTGAATGCCAAAAAGAGCTGCCATACATTTGAGCTTTTATTTTTTTATTGTTCACTTCTAGATTGTTAATATTAAGAGAGTCTATCCGCTTCACTATTCGTTCATTATTAATACCAAATTGCAGAATCGTTGTAGTTGGAGCAATGATGAGTTTATCCAATCGAAGGGGAATTCCTTCAATTTCTGTTACTTCATCATCCAATGCATATTCGGTGGAAGGCCGTTTTGTTACTGGTATCTCGAAGCTCCACTCGCCTGTTTTATTTTCAATATTATNNTATCGTAATTCCAATAACCAGAGCGCCCAGAGGAATCACGAATTAATTTCTGAAGCTTCGTGATCGTGAGTTTGATTGTCCC
The DNA here is from genome assembly GCF_036965125.1 of Bacillus sp. JJ1503. Classification (NCBI taxonomy): domain Bacteria; kingdom Bacillati; phylum Bacillota; class Bacilli; order Caryophanales; family Bacillaceae; genus Bacillus; species Bacillus sp. JJ1503. The sequence continues at coordinate 5,005 of NZ_JBALOZ010000199.1, read as the reverse complement.
GCTCTCCTCTTTAAGTGGCAACAGACTCATCTTCCCTTTAAACACGTTCTTTTCTTTGTTATTTATATCCGATTCAAGGTCAGGAGGATAGAACCTTGGATACGTTTCACGGCTCATGATTTCATACTCGTTCTCTACAAAAACCCCATCACCATAACCAAAATTCATCACAAATTGATTATCTTCACCTGTATCTTCTATTTCATAAATAACAAGCGTCTGAACATCATCAGCAATTACGCTCTTAATCTTCACCTTCACCCCGTCGTCTTCCGCTTCCAGATTCAGCCTTTTACCGAGGTCCTGCTGTAGAAAATAACGCAATTCCGGATCTTCTTCTGTCCATGTATAGTAGACGTAGGCAAACGCCCCTGTAAAGAAACCTACACCCATCAATAATGCGAATACACTAGCAAAAACAAGTCCCATTCTTTTACGTTTCTTGTTCTTCTGTTGTCTGTGGATTTCTTTTTCAGTCAGCCTAGCTCTAACCTTCTCCATAAAACCATATGGCACATGCAAATCTTCTATTAGATTAGTAAGATCCAACATCGTTAACATGACATCCTGAAAGGCAGCCAGATCCTCCTGACAATCTTGACAATGATAAATATGTATTTCGAAATCAATCTTTTTCTGTCGATCCATCGCTCGTTCTAAGTAATCGATGTAATCCTTTTTATATTCCTTACAGCCATTAAAGGTTGATTCAGGCCTCATTTCATTTCTAAGAGACTGGATTCCTGAAGCCAAAAGTTCTTTCATCTTTTCCGCTGACACTTGGAGAAGATGTGCCGCTTCCTCCTGAGAGAATTCTTGTATATATGTTAGGACCATGGCTTCTCTCTCGGACTCCTTCAATTGATCAAGTGCTTTAAATAACTCCTGCCTTGGTTCACTGTCCTCTGAAGCTTGTAAACTTCTATCACCCGAAAGCTCCCGACAGTTATATATGAAAATGGATGTACCCCATGTTTCGAATGGTGTTTTATTCTTATATCGAGGCCATTCCTTTTGGACTTGTATTATGGACCGGTAAAAAAGCTCTTCCATTTGCTTTTGATTACTAAGATAGGACCAGCCAAGTATATAAAACGATTGTTTGTGCTGATCGAACCAATCGACTATGGATTCCACGTCTTTTTCTCTTATTGTAGTGGTAGAAATGGGATTTGTTTTTGCTGGAATCATAAACATGTTCCCCCCTTTTATCCGCGTGTCATTAACATTATATATGTGTTCCTGATAATTTGATCCGCAACCTTTGTATAAATTTCAGGTGAAAGCTAGTAATTTTTATAAATAAATTACAATTATTATAAAATAATGGTTCATATATAGAATATCAAACTTCGAATTAGTTCGTAAGACTGCTTGTATTTTTATCTCAACAGATTAAATATTATTTTTTCAAAACAGAAAAACCCCCTATAGGTAATAGTGTATCATCTACAATTTTTCTTGTAGCCTTTTTACACTATCCACATATAGGGGCTAAAATCAAGGAAACCCTTTCAAACAATTGTTCAGCTTTTACTAAGATTTTTGTTGCAACCTTTATGCTCGTTAAGGTGGGTGCTGTTTTGGAAAAAAACTCATTTACTTATGATACGGTTCACCTATGCTTTTCTAGTACAGCAACCTTCATCTAGCTATCTAATGTACTCAAATCTGCTAAAGATAATCGACTAACTACATCATAACGATTCCCTTCCCCTCTAGGGTTTATAATAACTGTCCCCATATTAGGTATTTGACCTAAACCGACCCCTTCCGGGAAACTGTGAGCAACAATAACCTTATTTCTCCCCACTTCTGGAATTGTTTCAAAATAAGACTTAAGATTATATAAAATTCTTTGTCTATCACTACTAGGTAAATTTCCACTCAACCAATTTACCTCAACCCAAAAAGGATTAACTTGAACATTATGACTTCCAAATGCTAACTGTGCTGTTTCTATTGTCCTGCAAAAAGGACTTGTCGAAACAGGGTATTCAATCGGAATTTGTAAATATCGAAGAATTTCTCCATAGTAAATAGCCTGCCTACGTCCCTTTTCAGAAAGATTTCTTTGGGTTAAACAGTTTTGAAAGTTTAAATAGGGTAAATCTCTTCCAACGGTCGCTTCCCCATGCCTTGCATATAATATAAATCCTCCAGTTCTAATGGAATTTAGTAACGATCTATTCAAAGTATTTTTCTCCTTTCATATAAACATCCTATTTACTGCTAATGTATGACATGGGTTCTTAATCAGTTAAAAAAAAACAAACAGGAATAATTAATACCTTTTCCCGTTTGTTTTAAGCATAGATTTATACTGTTGCAAAGCCACGCGTGTGATTGGAAAACTAACTTTTCCATCAGATTCAATTTTAATAAAAATCCAGTCTTGATAAAGTTTCTTTATTTATTAGAATTTCCACCCTCTGTTTTACCACTATTTATGATAAGGTTCACCGTAACATATTAAAGTGAGGTTTTTTCTGTTTCTTGCAATAATGGGGAGTCGATTTAGCTACTCCTCCTATAGAATTGTTAATACGACAATTCTTAGTATATATGTTAAAATTAATAGTTTTTACACCCATTAAATTTTTGTAGCAAGGAAATCAAAATATTGCTTAAATTTATCACATTGGTTTTTCCATGTCCAATTCTGTATTTGTATTAAGTTTTCTTCAGACAGTTCCTTTAGCAGTGCTGGTTGTTTGTAGATTTTTAATATAGCCTGTTGCAAGGCCTCTATTGAACGATCCTTCAATATGAACTCCTTCTGCTTAGGGCCTAACACTTGTGGAACAATCCCTACATTGGTTGAGATTACTGGAACACCACAAGCCATGGCTTCCAAAATAGGGTTAGGTGTCCCTTCTATTTCTGACATACAGACTAAAATATCGATATTAGAATAGTAGTGAACCATTTCATGGTGAGGAACAATGCGTTCATTACTATCGCAATACTGTCCTGTAATGCGATAGCCTAAATCTTCGAATTGTGCCACCGCAGGCTTCACTATGGTTCGAAACCCTTTGAAGTCCTTTTTTTTCGGTCCCCATTTACTATTTCCCACCCAACCGATTTTCAATGTTTTTTTTTGAGTGTTAAACCTCTCTAATCCGATAGGATAGAAAATATCAGGGTCAACTCCATCTTCAATAACCATTAGTGGTTTCGGATATTCTTTAATATTATTATAGATATTCCAAAGGGACCTGGAGGAGACATAATAATAAGCAGAATGGAAAAGATTTTTTCTTTTACGTATTTCCCTTTTTTTCAAAAACAAATGATCATAAACACAAGTCGATAAAACCTTTTCCTCTAGGAATTTTTCAGCACCTTCAGCTGATAATAATGTTGGAATCATATCTCTCCAGAAAATATGGATAATGTCAAAATCCTCTATTTCGCTAAATAATTTACTGTAATTCCAATCCAATTCTTTCATTGAAAACAATCTAAAATCAAAGAAGCTGTTTAAGTTCTTCTCAATTTGTCGCATAATATTGCCAAACGCCCAATAATCAACGTCGGCGATTAAAGCAATCTTTATTTTTTGCTGTTTTTCATTCAAAACGAGCCACTCTTTTCCCTTATCTATAGAGTTGTTTTTTTCCTTCACCCATTGAATAACAGTAGGTGTTAATATCTTATAACCATATTTTTTTTCAAGATAAAGAGCTGAGGCCTCTATAACCTTCGAAGAGTATCTTTGTTTTTCATAGTCTAAATCAGTTGTATTATTTTTTTCGATTGTATGGTCGTGTACTAAATGAAACGAACATATATTGCCAATCCGAAGCCCTTCTCTAAAAAGACGGATTGAAAAGTCTAAATCCTCAAATCCAATAAACATTTGCTCGTCATAGCCACCTAACCGTTGAAATGTACTTTTTCTGAAAATAGAAGCGCCACCAAAAAGGAAATTTGATAAAAAAGGCTTGGTTAAATATTTTTTATTAATATTTTCAATTTTAGTTTGTTTGAAGCAAGTACCGGCTCCAAGTGCAACATGGTTGTCATAAGGAGTTATATAAAGATGGCCGCCTAAAGCATCGATTCTCTTTTCATTAGATTTTAATAGGGGTAAGTTCAGGAAATGGCACCCAAGTGTTTGAAGGGTTTCACGTAGCGGATCTAATGGATCGCTGATGAAATAGATATCATTATCTAAACACATAACCCAATCAGTGTTGATATGAACTAGCGCACGATTCCTCGCACCAGCGACCCCATAATTACAACCAAGCTCTACGATTTTTATATTAAAACGAAGATTGGTACACTCGCTTTTTAATTCCTCTAATTGTTCGGGACTTGATCCATTATCAACTATTAACAAGTCTCCCTTAAATCGTGGGATATAGTTTTCTACGGATTTTAATAGCCTCTTCGACATAGTAACTCTATTTAAAGATAAAAAAGTTATCGTCAAATTTTCGCCATTGGGACCTATATTATTATCTGCTGATAATAAATGGCTTAATGGACTGCTAAAGTAACTTAACTTGTTTACTCCTTTGTTAAGACCAGACATTAAGTCAACTCCTTAATTAAAAAAAAGATATAAATACTCAATATTTAAATGTAACCAACTGAGTCCCGCAAAGGATTTTGAAGATATTTTTTATAAGTGATGAATTGCCAGGCAGGAGAAATTCTCTAAGATGTTAAAACAAATTTGTCCAATTTTTGTGCATATGCCGACTAAAGATTGATGGGAAGGAGTGTTCCAAATATCTTATGAAAACCAGAAACCCCTTGTAAAGGACGCTTACCCATATTTAACAAATTTTGGACCTATATACTATTAAACAACGAAAGTTTAAATTCCATTCCTGGATTTCTTGTCTATGTTATTAAATAGCTGACATGGATAGTTCCAAAATTTAAAAATCTTTTTAAGAAGAAAGGTATCCGTTCAAGTGAAATTAAATTTAATCATTAATTAACTTAAAAGGACTATCATCCTATTTTTTCAATCATCATACATAAC
>NZ_JBALOZ010000198.1:15661-18896 GCF_036965125.1 Bacillus sp. JJ1503 | reverse complement strand
AACATATGCAGCGTACAGAATAGAATTTAGTTTAGGAATTGATAATAAACTTCAAGAATTTTTATTGTTTCTTAATCCATTAAGTTCCGCCTTATTATTCCTAGGTTTTGCTTTATTTTTTAAAGGACGGATGCAATCAGTATTATTCATTACGATGAACTTCCTGATGTCGTTTTTATTATATGCAAATGTTGTTTATTACCGATTCTTCAATGACTTTATTACAGTTCCAGTCGTCATGCAAACGAAGACGAACGGGGGGCAATTAGGAGGAAGTGCTTTATCCCTCATGAGTCCTTTTGATGTATTTTACTTTATTGATACAATTATCCTGGCGTTTTTTATCTTTAAAAAATGGTACAACCCTAGTAAGACAGTAAGCAGAAAGCCTGCGAAGTATGTGATTGCGGCAGCAATCCTAACTTTTATTATTAATCTAGGTCTGGCTGAAGCAGATCGTCCACAATTGCTTACTCGTTCTTTTGACAGAAACTATCTTGTGAAATATTTAGGTGCTTATAATTTCTCTGTTTATGATGTCATTCAGAATGCAAGGTCAGCTAGTCAAAGAGCTTTAGCTGATTCAAACGACATTACAGAAGTGGAGAACTATATTAAAGCCAATTATGCTGCGCCTAATCCTGAATACTTTGGAAAAGCGAAAGGAATGAATGTGATTTACATTTCTTTAGAGTCACTTCAAACCTTTATTATCGATTACAAGTTAAACGGCCAAGAGGTAACTCCATTTTTAAACTCATTGGCGCATAATGGCGAAACGTTCTATTTTGATAATATTATTAACCAAACAGGTCAAGGAAAAACATCAGATGCTGAATTTATTATGGATAATTCTTTATATCCGATGTCTCAAGGTTCTGTCTATGTAACAAAAGCTCAAAATACGTATCATGCCGCACCAGCTATTTTGAAAACACATGGATATACGTCAGCAGTTTTCCACGGAAACTATAAAACGTTTTGGAATCGCAATGAAATGTATCGTTCTTTAGGATATGATCAATTTTTTGATGCAGAATATTACGATATGAGTGAAGAAAACACGAAAAACTATGGCATGAAGGATAAACCATTCTTTACTGAATCCATGCCGATGTTAGAAAGTCTGCCACAGCCTTTTTATACAAAATTCATTACTCTATCTAATCATTTTCCATTTAAAATGGATGAAGGGGATACTGATTTCCCTGCAGCTGAAACTGATAATAAGGTAGTGAACCAATACTTCCAGTCTGCGAATTATATGGACCAGGCAATTGAACAGTTCTTTAATGACCTTAAAGCATCAGGACTATATGATAATACGGTTGTTGTCATGTATGGCGATCATTATGGCATTTCAGAGAACCATAATGATGCGATGGCTGAAATTATCGGAAAAGAAATTACTCCTTTTGAGTATGCTAGAAATCTGCAAAGAGTTCCGGTATTCATCCATGTACCAGGAGTAGATGGCGGAGCTCAGCATCAAATTGGCGGCCAAGTAGATGTTCGTCCAACAGTGCTGCATTTATTAGGAATTGATACGAAGGATTATTTGGAAATTGGCTCTGATCTTTTGTCTAAAAACCATCGTGAAGTCATTCCATTCCGCAATGGAGACTTTGTCTCTCCGAAAGTGACCCAAGTGGACGAAAAATTCTATTCCAATGAAACAGGTGAGCTTGTAGATGGAGAAGAATATGCACATTTAGCTGAAAAAGCAAAAGCTGAACTGCAAATATCAGATAACATCGTGTATAAAGACCTTCTAAGATTCTATCAGCCAGATGGCTATGAACCGATTGACAGAAATGATTATCAGTATATAAAAAAGGAAGATCCGATCAAAAGTGAAACAGAAAAACAAACGGGCAATGTGGAATAATGGGAAGGGCGGAGAGTAAATCTTCGCTCTTTTTGTTGCTTTAAAACTGTTTCATAATGTACAAAAAAAATGTTTAACATAATATTATTATGTAAACAAAAATATTTGAAATTAGACTATCGATCATCTATATAGTAAAGTGAAGTTATAGTTTCATTAGACAGGAGGAATAATAATGAGCGAGTGTAAATTAGATCATTCACTTGAAGATGTTAAGCTGAAGTACGAGCAGCAAAAAGAATTTTTACCTAATAGCATGGCTCCGCTATTTGAGGCTTTCTTTAATGAAGAACATACACAGGATATATTAAATGAAGTATTTCACCTGTTAAAGAAATATGATTTAGCAACAGAAGATGAGAAGGTGCAGCGGGAAAACCGCTTAAATTTAGTTTTAAAAAATGTATAAAATGAAATGTGAGAAGACTTGTTAAGCGGAGTCTTCTTTTTTTTGAAGGCTGTTACAAAATTTTTGTAGCTATTAAAATATTATTTTAACTACACAAATTTTGTGATATTATAATATTACTTGTTTAATTGAAAAAGTTTATTAAGGATGTGTCAGAATTGAAGGAATCTCATCGCCCAATATTTGATTTAGCAATTCGCACAGCCGATATGCTTGTAAAGATGTTTGGGTCTCGTTGTGAAGTAGCCGTTCATGATTTTTCAGATTTGAAAAGATCCCTTATTCATCTTGCTGGGAGTGTGACTGGAAGAAAAATTGGCTCTCCCATTACGGATCTAGTGTTAAACGAGCTAGCAAAAAAGGATCAGGAAATAGAGGATATTCCGAGCTATAAAACACAGTCGAGCAAAGGGAATGTGATGAAATCAGCAACGATCTTCCTTCGTGATATTTACGGTAAGATTATCGGTGCTTTATGTATTAATTATGATATAAGTCTATTAATGCAATTTGGCGGAGAAATCGAAGAATTTATTAGCTTTGATGAACAACAGCATACAAAATCAGAAAACTTCTTCACCTCTGTCCAAGAGGTTATCCATGAAATGGTTGAACAAGTTTTGCTCGGATTTAAGAAAGCGCCATCCCTAATGAGCCTTGATGAAAAAGTGGAATGTGTTAGGCAACTTGATGAAAAAGGGACATTTCTAATAAAAGGTGCAACAGATTATGTGGCATCAGTACTCGGTGTTTCAAAATTCACGGTTTATAATTATTTACAAAAAATTAGAACAATAAATGAGCTTCAGCCAGAAGAGCTTGCTGAACATAAATAATTTTGAACTCATAAATTAATAGAAAAGCGGAAGCGCCTTGGTCACCCCCGACAAGCACAAGTCGAGCCTCCCGGAAAGGTGTTCTTTACCTTTCTGGGAGGA
>NZ_JBALOZ010000198.1:0-15635 GCF_036965125.1 Bacillus sp. JJ1503 | reverse complement strand
GATTGGCTTGTGACCTCGAGGGGGTAGGCGCTGGAGCTAGACAGTTCTCAAACTCGAGATAAGTTATTCTAATATTTATTAAAAAGGAGCATTCGACATGAAATATAGATCCGCTTTTGATATTATCGGTCCGGTTATGATTGGCCCATCCAGCTCTCATACAGCAGGAGCTGCAAGAATTGGACGTGTGGCCAGAACATTATTTAACCGGCTTCCAAAGAAAGCAGTAATATCTTTATATGGTTCATTTGCCAAAACCTATAAAGGCCATGGGACGGATGTAGCAATAGTTGGCGGGCTCTTAGATTTTGATACCTTCGATGAGCGTATTCCTTCTTCACTGAAGCTTGCTGAAGAGGCTGGAATGGAGATTGTATTTTCTGTAGAGGAAATGGTACCAGATCATCCGAATACCGTTCGGATTAATTTATACGATGAAAAAGGTGATTTAGAGGTTGTTGGTATTTCAATTGGCGGAGGCACGATTGAAATAACTGAACTAAATTCATTTAAGCTTAAATTGTCTGGCGAACATCCAGCTATTCTTGTTGTTCATAACGATCAGTTTGGTGTTATCTCATCTGTTACAAAAATATTAGCCAATCATGAAATCAATATTGGTCATATGGAGGTTTCCCGTAAGGAAAAGGGAAAAATGGCCTTAATGGTGATAGAAGTAGATCAAAAGATCAAACAGGATGTCATTGCAGAGATTGAAAATGTACCTAATGTAACGCAGATTATTAGAATGGTTGATTAACTTTATTCAGCAGAAATCCCCTGCTTCTATAAATGGGGGATGAGTAAATAATAATAACTAATTTAGTGGAGTGTTAAACCACGGCAGAATAAAGTTAAAGCCTCCGGCGGATGCCTCGATTTTTTAAATGGAATTTTTCGAGCGAGCTCGAAAAAAATCGGGCACAAATACGCCAATGCGCATTTGATTATATAGCCAGGATTAGGGGTGGAAAGATGATTTTATTTAGAAATGTAGCTGAACTTGTTGAGCTTGCCGAAAGTAAACAAGTGAAAATAGCAGAAATTATGATTCAGCAGGAAATTGAAGTAACTGGGCTTACTAGAGAAGAAATTATTGCTAAGATGGATCGTAATTTAACGGTTATGGAAGAAGCTGTTGAGCGGGGGTTAAACGGGGTTACTTCAGTCTCCGGTTTAACGGGTGGAGATGCAGTTCTGCTGCAAAATTATATTAAAAGCGGAAAATCATTATCAGGAAATATTCTGCTAGATGCGGTAAGTAAAGCAGTAGCAACGAACGAAGTTAACGCAGCAATGGGCACTATTTGTGCAACTCCGACTGCTGGTTCTGCAGGTGTTGTACCTGGTACATTATTTGCAGTGAAGGAAGTCTTAAATCCAACGAGAATGGAAATGATTGAATTTCTATTTACTTCTGCAGCCTTTGGCTTTGTTGTGGCAAACAATGCGTCTATTTCTGGTGCTGCTGGCGGCTGTCAGGCTGAGGTGGGCTCGGCAAGCGGGATGGCGGCTGCCTCTATTGTCGAGCTTGCTGGAGGTTCACCTAGTCAGGCTGCTGAGGCAATGGCCATTACATTGAAAAACATGCTTGGCTTAGTATGTGACCCTGTTGCAGGATTAGTAGAAGTTCCTTGTGTGAAACGAAATGCAATGGGTGCTTCAAATGCAATGACCGCAGCTGATATGGCTCTAGCTGGCATTAAAAGCCGAATTCCATGTGATGAAGTCATTCATGCGATGTTCCTCATTGGTCAGTCAATGCCATCAGCATTAAGAGAAACGGCTGAAGGCGGCCTTGCTGCAACTCCAACAGGACGAAGACTAGAAGCAGAAATATTTGGCGAAAAAAAATAAAATACATGAGATGCCTGGATATGGTGAATGTCCAGGTTTTTTTGTTTTTGCTATTCACACTTCTGACATATTTTAGTAAATCATTATCATTGTAAATAAATATTCACAGATTCCTACTAGTCAATGGTGGTAAGATGAATGTAATAAAAATAAGGAGCGATAGGTGATGGAGGAGATATTAACGAAAATATTGAATGGAATGAATGACATAAGAAATCAAGTTGCTGAAATCAGTGATAACATTAAATCGCTGGAGAGACGGCTGGATCGATTGGAGAAAGTCGATAGCATTGAACATAGAATAGAAGTGAATCAAATTGATTTGTCTGATATTAAGGACATAGTTGAAAAAATGGAATCCTATCAAAGAGAGGAATTAAATGACTTTTTTCAATATTTGAAAGGGGCTTCAATTAAAATATTCAGCGAAGAATTACTTTGTATTAATCAGCGTTTGGATGCCCAATTAACGAAAATTGCTAAAAACGAAGAAGCGATTTTGATGCTAAAGGGTAAGAACATGGTCAGCTGATTATTTTTAGTTATATGCTATATCTAAAGAGGCCGGAAATATGGCTTCTTTTTCTTTTTCGAAAAGCTGTTGTAAGTCCAGTAATAAAATTTTTCCTAAAACGCAGAAACCCCCTTGCATCTTATTTGAGGAGGGATTATGATAGCTAAAGAAAAATTATTTAGAATGACGAAATAAATAGCTCCATGAATGAAGGAAGAGGAAAAAATGCCACAGTCGTATAGTACATTAAAGGCAAATGAAAAGCTTAGTATCCGAAATGGAATTGCAACAACGATTGTCCTAAATATTAGTAACAATTATTTTCCCTTGTTCGCTATTAGTGTTCTTGGGGCTACAAATTATCAGGTCGGATTAATTAGTTCATTGCCGCAATTTGTCGGGATGTTCGCGATGCTGATCGGATCAATCATTTTAAGCAAATTAGAAGAAAAGAAGAAATTTACAGCTTATTCCTTTCTGGCTGCACGTTTGTTTCTCATCGCAATGTTTTTTGTCATTTATCTACCTGTTGAATATCGGAGCTGGGCATTTGTTCTTTTAGTTGGATTTATGAATTTACCTGGTTCATTTGCCAATTTAAGCTGGCAATCCTTTATTGGAGACCTTATTCCTGACGAAAGAAGAAGCGGCTTTTTTAGTGACCGAAATAAAATGATGACTATTGTTGGGATGATATCTACCTTCTTGATCGGTATTCTCTTGCAGCAATTTGATAAGAGCAATGCTTTGCCATTTCAGCTATTATTTATTTGTGCATTCCTTTTCGGGTTATTGGAAGTTTACTATTTATTGAAGCATAAAGAAAAAAAGACTGATAAGAAAATAGAAAAGAAGAAACTAAATCTAGGCCTCCATGTTTATAAACATAAACCATTCGTCTATTTTTTAGTTTGCTGCTTATTTTTTAATTTTGGATGGCAAATGGCGTGGTCATTATTTAGTATTTACCAAATAAAATATGCAGGAGCGACTGCTTTTTGGATCAGTTTATTTACAGTTTCCAATCAAATTGCTCAGATAGCCAGTTTTAAATGGTGGGGGAGAATGGCCGACAAACACAGCAATGCAAAGATGCTGATATTGGTATCTTTAGGAATGGCCAGTACTCCAATTTTGACTGTGCTCTCCACTAATTTAGTTTATCTTGTCATTGTAAATGCTTCTTCTGGCTTATTCGTCTCGGGGACCGTGTTATTATTATTTAATCATTTATTAGAGGTTACAACGGAGGATAATCGCAGTACATGTATTTCGAATTATAATATATTGCTAGCACTTGTAGCGTTTATTGCTCCACAGTTCGGTGTATTCCTTCTTGAGAATACTAGTATGGACGTGGCCATGACTATTTCTACTATTCTAAGAGGAGCTAGCGCCATTCTGTTCTTTTTTATGTTCTTATATATGCGAAAAAGCCATGCGGGAACAATCGGCAGTAAAGTGCTTGGATAAATGGAAAGACGCCAGCTAAAGTGGCGTCTTTTTACTTAAATTGATTTCTCCAGTTCATACCAATAATAACAANNNNAACAAAGTGTATCAAGACCTTTATCAAAGTTTTCTAAATGAAAATGCTCATTTGGCGCATGGAAATTTTCATCAGGCAGACCGAAACCCATTAAGACAACAGGAAGCTTTAATATTTGATCAAATGCCGCTACGATCGGAATGGATCCGCCTCCACGTGTATAGGATGTAGGAACTCCATATACCTTTTCATAGGCACGGCCAGCAGCTTGAATAGCTGGATGGTCAAAAGGAGTGACATACGGTGAACCCTTATCAAATAAAGAAATATTCACCTCTACACCTTTTGGTTTATTTTTTTCGATATGCTGCTTTAAAAGGTTTACAATCTCATCAGGATCTTGATTTGGGACTAGACGGCATGTAATTTTTGCAGTAGCTTCAGAAGGGATGACTGTTTTAATGCCTTCACCTTGGAAACCCCCATAAATCCCATTTACTTCAAGTGTCGGCCTAACCCATAATCTTTCTAATGTCGTATAGCCTTTTTCTCCGAATAATTCTGTGACTCCAGCTTGCTGCTTAAAGCTTTCATCACTCATTTCCAAAGCATCGTATGCTTGTTTTTCATCTTCAGTTAAAGGCTGAACTTGATCATAAAATCCATCTACAGTTATTTTTCCATCGATATCATGGAATGTATTAACTAGTTGGACTAGGGCGTGAATAGGGTTTTCCACAGCTCCGCCATATAAACCTGAATGCAGATCTCCTTTTGCACCTTTCACATCAATTTGTAAGCCGCATAATCCGCGTAGACCATAGCAAATGGTAGGCTTGCCTTTATCAATCATGCCCGTATCCGATATAACAATCACATCAGCTGATAAAAGCTCTTTATTTTCTTCAACAAAAGCTGGAAGATTAGGACTTCCAATCTCCTCTTCGCCCTCAATGCAAAACTTAAAGTTTACCGGAAGAGTGCCAGTTGTTTGCAGGATTGCTTCAATGGCTTTCAAATGCATGAATACTTGTCCCTTATCATCACTGGCACCACGAGCATATATTTTTTCATCTCTAATATCTGCTTCAAATGGGGAAGTCACCCATAAATGAAGGGGATCTACAGGTTGTACATCATAGTGGCCATATATAAGAACTGTCGGTTTTCCTTCGGCCTTTAACCAGTCTCCATAGACAACGGGATGCCCTTTTGTTTCGTAAATTTTTACATTTTCAACCCCTATTTTTGCCAGTGCATCAGCTGTCCATTGGGCTGCCCTTTGTACATCGTCTTTATGGTCGGGCAGGGCACTAATACTTGGGATTGCTAAAAATTCAAAGAGCTCCTTAAGATGTATTTCTCTTTTATCCTGAAGAAAATCCAATACTGCTTGATTCATTTTACCTTCCTCCATGTCCTTATGTCATTATTCCGGAATTACCTTTACATAATCTTTCCAAATTGTTTGTCCTATCTAACTATAACATAGTCAACTGTTTGGATAAAAACTCTAAGCCACTACCGTCAGGCATCGGATTTTCAATGAAGAAAATTGGGTGAATAAATATATAAAATTTTCAGAAAACTCATTGACTTTTTACCATTTCCAATGTATCTTTGTGATAAATATATGACACATAATAATCACCACGATAAATAAACGTTATATAAAATTATTTAAAGGATCGATTTTAATTTTTAAGTAAATTGTATGAAGTAATTAAAACGTTATTAAAATTTGGGGGTGAGTAATTTGTCAATAACGATTTTTAACGAGCACTTAACAGATGAGGAGAAATACGAGCACTTCATGAATCGTATCAACAATGGTGAAAAAATTGAAGCAGATGATTGGATGCCTGACGAATATCGTATAACGCTGATTAAATTAATTTCAATGCATGGAATTAGTGAAATTATGGGGGCGTTGCCTGAAAAGGAATGGGTTCCGAAAGCACCTTCATTAAAAAGAAAGCTTGGGATCATGGCAAAGGTACAGGATGAAATGGGACACGGGCAGCTGCTATTAAGAGTTGCAGAAGATTTAATGAAGCCTTTCGGTAAAACCCGTGAAGATATTATGCACGATTTATTTAACGGAAGGCTGAAATTTCATAATGTGTTTCATATGGAAGCCCCGACATGGGGAGATGCAGGATTAATTGGCTGGCTTGTTGATGGTGCAGCCATCATTTCGCAAACCAATATGCTAGATGCTTCATATGGACCTTATGCAAGAGCGTTGAAAAGAATTTGTGCAGAGGAAGTTTTCCATGCCCAGCATGGCGAGTCCATCATTATGGCATTGGCTGAAGGAACAAAGGAACAAAGAGAGATGGTTCAAGGTGCCATTAATAGATGGTGGGATGCCCTCCTGATGTTCTTCGGTCCGGCAGATGCATCAACGACTGGAACTTCTAAGCAAGACATTACAATTAAATATCGAATTCGAACCAAAACGAATGAACAACTGAGACAGGATTTCTTTTCGAAATACATTCCTAGAGTCATATCTCTTGGATTAACAATCCCGGATGAAACGATGCATTTTGATAAAGAGCAGGGAAAATGGGTTTATAAGCAGCCTGATTGGAATCGATTTAAGGAAATTGTCAGGAATAATGGCCCGAAATCAAAGGAACGTTTGGAATTGCGGCAAACAACTTATGTTGAAAATCAATGGGTTCGTGATGCGCTGGCCAATGCGAATCATTGAATTTTGCAAACAATTTAGATTGGAGGAGAACCCTTGAGCAGTGGAGGATTTTACCAGGAATTCGAGGTTTTCAGTAAAAGGACGGATACCTCCCCATTACAATATCAATTTTCCTTGCTTGCCCCAAATCAAGAGCTTGCACTAGTTATGGCACAGGAAAACTTTATGCGGAGGGAGCCGGTAGCGGATATTTGGGTGATAAAGAGTTCGGATATTCGCAAAATGTCCCTTGAGGAAAAGCAGTCATTGAGGCGGCTTGATAATAAAGATTATCGAAATACGAAGGGATACGGCTATTTAAGAAAAAAATGGCGTCAGTATGAACAATCAATGCTTGATGAAAAGGAAATTTTGTCATGGGGAGGATTGAAAAAGAGTGAACAAGACTGATATTTCATCACTGGATCCTGCATATAAATCTTCATTAACAGCACTGTTATTCCAGCTCGCTGATGATGATTTCATACTCGCCTACCGGGGATCGGAATGGCTTGGCCTTGCTCCTCATATTGAGGAGGACGTTGCCTTTTCCTCCATTAGCCAAGATACAATGGGGCATGCGGCGATGTTTTATCAGCTTCTAGAAGAACTTGGTGAAGGCAGTGTTGATGAATTAGCGCATTCACGAAAAGCTAAGGACCGAAGAAATGCTGTTTTGCTTGAAATGGTTAATGGTCCGGGCCACTATTTATCAATGCCCCAGTATGACTTTGCGTTTGCAGTCGTCAGAAATTACTTCTACGATCAGGCAAAGAAAATCCGTATGGACTCCTTGAAAAATTCATCCTATCAACCACTTGCCCACATGGCAATCAATGTGAATATGGAGCTCTTCTACCATCTTCTACATTGGAAAACATGGTTTGTGCAATTAATGAATGCTGGTGGTGAGGCAAGAAAAAGAATGGAAGCTGCTGTTGCAAAAGTGTTTGCTGATTTCGAAGGTGTACTAACATTAGGGCCACAGGGGAGTGAGATGACAAAATTAGGTTTGATTGAGGAAGAAGACGTATTGAAACAGAGGTGGAGGTCTGCCATGCTTCCAGTCTTTGAAGCGATCAATCTACCGTTGTCAGAATCGTTTGGAATGAAGAGCGGGAATGGACGTTTAGGTGAACACTCAAAGGACCTCGACATAGCTTTAGCCATTCTTTCCGAAGTATATCATACAGATCCCGCCGCTAATTGGTAGGAAGAAGGATTGTTTAGAATGAAGAAAACAAATACTTCTGCAGACAAAATTATTAAAGTGCTTCATCAAGTTAAGGATCCAGAAATAGACTCTATTTCGATCGTTGATTTAGGGATGGTAGAAAGAGTGACAGTGGATGGCTCTTCCGTAACAATTGAGTTGCTTCCAACCTTTATGGGCTGCCCAGCTCTTGAAATTATCCGTCATAACGTAGTTAAAGAAATTAAATCTCAATTTGCTTTTGAGCTAATTGATGTACAATTCATTTACCACCCACCATGGACGTCAGACCGAATTACAGTAAAGGGGAGAGAGGATTTAAAAGAATTCGGAATTGCCCCTCCTCCAAAACATATCCGCGAAACTGGAGAGTGGCAAGTGAATTGCCCGTTTTGCGACTCCAACTACACAACTCTAGACAATCTCTTTGGGCCAACTGCCTGTCGCAGCATTCTTTACTGCAGGACTTGCAAAAACCCTTTCGAAGCTATGAAACCTGTTTCAACAATATAAATACAAATTGAAGGGAAGAAAGTAAAATGGCAAAACTTATCGCATTATACAAGCATCCTGAAAACAAAGAAGCTTTTGATAAGCATTACTTTGAAACACACGCTCCTCTTACGGAAAAAATCCCTGGCCTTCGCAAAATGGAGGTTACTAGAATTGTAGGCAGTCCAATGGGTGGGGAAGGGAAGTATTACCTCATGTGTGAAATGCATTATGACAGTCTAGAGTCACTTCAATCGGCGATGAGAACCGATGAAGGGAAGGCATCAGGCAAAGATGCAATGAAATTTGCAGGTGATTTAATTACATTAATGATTGGTGAAAGCGTAGATGGGTAATGACTATGAATTTATTGAAGCTGCCATTGAAGGAAAGCTAGGATTCATAGCCTTAAATCGTCCAAAGGTACTTAACGCAATTAATCGCAAAATGGTATCAGAAATTCTAACTGTTATGGAAGAATTTGAAGAAAATGATGATGTCAAAGTCATCATATTGACCGGCAAAGGAAGGGCATTTGCTGCTGGAGCTGATATCGAAGAAATGGCTAATGACGATGCAATCGATTTTGAGCTGCGCAATCAATTCAAGGATTGGGACCGATTGGCCATGATAAAGAAGCCAATAATTGGAGCTGTCCAGGGGTTTGCTCTTGGCGGGGGTTTTGAACTTGCCCTATGCTGCGATCTTCTTTACGGCGCAGAGGATGCGGAATTCGGATTTCCCGAAGTAAATCTTGGTGTTATGCCTGGTGCAGGAGGAACGCAGCGGTTAACAAAGCTAGCTGGTAAAACAAAGGCGATGGAATGGCTTTTTACTGGAAAAAGAATCTTGGCAAAAGAAGCTCTCCATTTTGGGATAGTCAACCAACTTTTTGCTAGTGAGGTTCTAATGGAAGAAACATTAAAAATGGCTAGACATATAGCCAATCAAGCACCGATATCTATTCGCTTAATAAAGGAATCGGTGCTGAAAGCGGTAGATGTCCCTCTTGAAGAAGGCATGGATTTTGAAAGAAAAAATTTCTATTTATTATTTTCAACTGAAGATCAAAAAGAAGGCATGAAGGCTTTTCAGGAAAAAAGAAGGCCGAATTTCAAGGGGAGATAGAGAATATAACATAATGCTAGGATTTAAAATGTTATGAATATTTCATTTTATATAGTAGAATTACTTCATAACGTAATTATTTCGACATTCTTTCTATATGAAATGAAGTGAGGATTGAAGGTACTTGAATACTAGATCAATGATTTTTACTTTATATGGAGACTATATATCACATTATGGCAGTAAAATTTGGATTGGAAGTTTAATTCGGTTATTAAGTGAATTTGGTCATAATGATCAATCTGTTCGGGCAGCTATTTCTAGGATGAATAAGCAAGGCTGGGTTCAGTCCGATAAAATCGGCAATAAAAGCTATTATTCTTTAACAAATCGTGGTCAAAAGAGGATTGATGAAGCGGCTAAAAGGATATTTAAACTTATGCCGGAAAAGTGGGATGGACAGTGGAGAATATTCATGTACACCATTCCAGAGGAAATTCGGACAGTAAGGGATGAACTTAGAAAAGAATTAGTATGGAGCGGATTTGGCTCCTTATCTAATAGCTGCTGGATTTCGGCAAATAATCTCGAAAAACAAGTTAATGAAATCATTGATAAATATGATATCAGTCATTATGTCGATTTCTTTATCGCCAAATATGAAGGGCCACATGATAATTTTCGTTTAGTTGAGAAGAGCTGGAACCTCGAGGACATTAATTCCAAGTATCAATTGTTTATTTCCGAATATAGTCAGAAATACATCATTGATAAAAATAAAATACAAAAGGGACAAATGTCCGATGCTGAATGCTTTGTAGAAAGGACTAAGCTCGTTCATGAATATAGAAAATTTTTGTTTGTTGATCCGGGACTGCCTGAGGAGCTGCTTCCTGATAAATGGTTGGGCAGTCATGCAGCATCCTTGTTTAGTGAATATTATAAAGAGTTAGCAAAGCCAGCTTCCCGCTTTTTTGAAACTGTGTTTAGAGAAGGAAACGAGATTGAGCACAAAGATGTTAATTACGATGTGCTCGATCACCCGTATATTGTTGAATAGTTATGATGCCATTCGTCCTAGTATGAAAGAAGGGTGGCTTTAAAGCATACAGAATAATTCTGTATGCTTTTTTTCTTGCTTCCAAAGTGATAATATATTAATCTAAATATATTAAATTTTTTGAATATTATTGACTGTTTACTTCGTAAAATGATAATATAACGATATATTTACGCTATCTACGTTATTTATCATATAAAAGATGCTTTATACATAGGTAGTCCACACTGCAATTTTTGCAGTGTTTAATATTTATTATAAAGAGGGGGTATTTCAAGATGAAAAGGTCTTTAAAAGTTTTATTCTTCCTATTGGCAGCAGTTCTGCTCATGCTTAGTGCATGTGGAAAAGAGGAGGCAGCCCAACCTGCTGAGGCTGAAAAAGGAAAAGAGGAAGCAGCCCAACCTGCTGAGGCCGAAAAAGAAAAAGAACAGGAAAAACAGAAGATTGGCATTACCCAGTTTGTTGCCCACCCTTCCTTAGATGCTGCAACAGAAGGATTTAAAAAGGCATTAGAGGATGAAGGATTTAAAGAAGGGGAAAATGTGGAATTTAACTTCCAAAACGCACAAGCTGATATGAATAATACACAGACAATTGCCAATAACTTTGTTGGCGATAAGGTTGATTTAATTTTTGCCAATGCCACTCCAAGTGCAGTTAGTGCTCTAAATGCAACGAAGGATATACCAATTCTGTTTACATCTGTAACCGATCCAGTCGGAGCGGGTCTTGTAGAGGCATTCGATAAACCAGGCGATAACATTACAGGTACAACGGATAATCATCCGGAGGGTACCGCAAAGACCATTCATTTTATCATTGATGAAGCTGGAGCGAAGACGATTGGCGTCATTTATAATGCAGGTGAACAAAATTCTGAAGTGCAGGTTGCAGAAGTGAAGAAACTTGCTGAAGCGAAGGGTGCAACGATCGTTGAAGCCTCCGTATCAACATCTGCCGAAGTAAAGCAGGCTACTGAATCATTAGTAGGCAGAGTAGATGCCATTTATGTCCCGACAGATAATACGGTTGTTTCTGCTTTAGAATCTGTTATATCAGTTGCGGATAGTGAGAAGCTGCCGCTATTCGTTGGTGAGCTTGACTCTATGAAGCGTGGGGCGGTTGCAGCAAGTGGCTTTAGCTACTATGATCTCGGCTACCAGACTGGAAAAATGGCTGCAGAAATTTTAAAAGGTAATAAAAAGCCATCAGACATTCCGGTTGAACTTCCAAGCAGTTTAACATTAATGATTAATAAGAAAGCTGCTGAACAGCAGGGACTTGATGTAAAGCAAGAATGGGAGAAAATTGCGGAGTTTTATGAAGGCGAATAACAGAGGGTGTGATTCATAATGTTCACGGCAGTATTTGGAGCGTTTGAAGCTGGAATTATCTATGCGATTATGGCACTCGGAGTTTATTTATCATTTCGAGTGCTGGATTTTCCAGACTTAACGGTAGATGGAAGCTTTGTAACAGGCGCGGCTGTTGCAGCGACAATGATTGTTAGCGGGATAAATCCATTTCTAGCCACTGTTTTCGCACTTGTCGCTGGGTTTGCTGCAGGCTGTATTACGGGTGTCCTTCATACGTTCGGAAAGATCAATGCTCTCCTATCTGGGATATTAATGATGATTGCTCTTTATTCGATTAATCTCCGAATTATGGGGAAATCAAACGTTCCGTTATTGAATACAGAAACAGCTATAACAAATGTTAGAGATACTTGGGATAAAACGGGGTTAAACTCCTTTTTTAATAGTATTCTTTCTGCAGTGGGACTTGGAGATAGCTTGCCAAGGACATGGGGTATATTAATTTTCATGTTGATTGTTACCGTTTTGATCAAATTCCTAACAGATAAGTTTCTGCAGACTGAAATTGGGCTGGCTATAAGAGCGACTGGTGACAATAAGCGAATGATTAGAAGCTTATCAGCTAATACAAATTTAACAGTCATTCTAGGACTTGGCCTTTCCAACTCCATGGTTGCATTTTCTGGAGCGCTAATAGCCCAGCAGGGTGGCTTTGCTGATGTTGGGATGGGCATTGGGATGATTATTATTGGGCTAGCATCAGTTATTATCGGAGAGGCGCTGTTTGGAACAAAAACCATTGCAAGAACAACATTAGCGGTTATCGGCGGCGCAATTATTTACCGAATCGTTGTGACACTTGCTTTGAGGGTAGATTTCCTTGAGCCTGGTGATATGAAATTAATTACGGCAACGATCGTTATTTTAGCTCTCATTCTTCCAAAAATAATTGACTCTTCAAAAGAGAAAAAGAGGAAAGCGAGAAAACAAGCCGAAAGCTTGGCCATGAGTAATATTCCTTCGGATAGAAAGGAGGGGCCATATGCTTGAGCTCAAACACAATCATAAAATTTTTAATGAAGGAACACCTGACGAGAAAATTGCCTTAGATCGTATTCATTTAAAGTTAAATAAAGGAGATTTTGTTACCGTAATAGGCAGTAATGGGGCTGGAAAATCAACCTTAATGAATATGATCTCTGGCGTCATGATTCCTGACGTTGGCACTGTATCTATTGATGGACAGAATGTTACGATGATGTCGGAATACAAAAGAGCAAAGTTAATTGGGCGTGTGTTTCAAGACCCAATGGCAGGTACTGCTCCGAGTATGACGATTGAAGAAAATTTAGCAATGGCTTATTCCAGAAATAAGAAGAGAACGTTACGAAAAGGGGTTACGAAGAAAAGAAAAGAATATTTTCAAGAAGTGCTCCAAACGCTACATTTAGGGTTAGAGAATCGGCTCACGGCTAAAGTTGGAATGCTATCAGGAGGAGAAAGGCAGGCACTCTCATTATTGATGGCCACATTTACAGAGCCGGCAATCCTGTTGCTGGATGAGCATACAGCAGCCCTTGATCCAGCACGTGCAGAGCTCATTACGAATTTAACAAAGGAAATTGTAGAAAAATACAATCTGACGACATTAATGGTCACTCATAATATGCAGCAAGCTCTTGATTTAGGCAATAGACTAATTATGATGGATAAAGGTCAAATAATCTTGCAGGTAGAAGAGGATCAAAAAGGAAACTTGACGATAGAACAGTTATTAAATGAGTTTCAGAGAATTCGAGGTTCGAAAATGGCAAGTGATCGGGCTTTATTATCTTAATATTGAACGTAAAAAGGATTAATTAGGGATTGTTCACTAATTAATCCTTTTTATTATGTTTGGATCATATTATAGAGAAGTAAGAATTTTTTAAAATTTTACAATTTATTGACTATTCATTATACGAAATGGTATCATATCGTTAATTAAACGTCATACTTATTATTGTATAAACTATGGAGGGATCGAATGAAACCAGGTTTAACGGCAGGTTATTCGGTTACGATCGAGGCAGTAGTGACTCCTGAAATGTTTGCTCAATTCGAAGGCAAAGTTGTTCATCCTACATATTCGACTGTGATGATGATCTACCATATGGAATGGGCATCTAGGCAAATCATTTTGCCTTTTTTAGAAGAGCATGAGGAAGGAATGGGGATTTCTGTTTCAGCTAAACATATATTGCCAGCACCAGAAGGTTCTAACTTGAAAATAAAGGCGGTCCTAACTGAAAAGAAAGACAATAAGATTATGACCGATGTTTTTGTTATCCATGATACAAAGCTTATTGGCACAGGGGAGGTTACGCAGGCAATCATTCCGAAAACTAAAATTATGAGCATGCTATTTTAATTCTGGCAGTAGTTTACTTAATCTATTATTTTTTAAACGAGCAAACCTATTAGTAAAGCAAGTTTAAAGATGGTTATGGTTGTAAGCGTTAACCTAATGTTTAGGGGGAATTGTTCATGAATTTGTTTTCGAAGATAAAAGACCATGAACAGGTTGTATTTTGTAATGATGAGTTAACTGGCTTAAAGGCTATTATTGCGATCCATAGTACAAAACTCGGTCCAGCCCTAGGAGGCTGTAGGATGCTCCCTTATTCAAGTGAAGAGGATGCACTGGAAGATGTTCTGCGTCTTTCGCGAGGTATGACATATAAATGTGCTGCTGCGGATGTTGATTTTGGCGGAGGTAAAGCAGTTATTATTGGCGATCCTCATAAAGATAAGACACCGGAGCTATTCCGTGCGTTCGGACAGTTCGTAGAATCATTGAATGGAAGATTCTATACGGGAACAGATATGGGGACTTCACCAGATGATTTCATTCATGCATTAAGGGAAACAAATTGTATCGTTGGCGTTGATGAAGTTTACGGAGGAAGCGGGGACTCATCTGTGCCGACTGCACAAGGAGTTATTTATGGAATTCAAGCAACAAATAAGATATTAACTGGAGCTGATCATCTCAGCGGAAAAAGCTATGCGATTCAGGGACTTGGAAAAGTGGGATACAAGGTAGCTGAAAGGCTGCTGGAGGAAGGCGCGGATTTATACGTAACGGACATTAATCAGCAAGCAATCGATAAGCTGCTTTCTAAAGCAAAAACTCTCGGAGCAGCTGTTAAAGCTTTATCAAGTAAAGAGATTTATGGGGCAAACGCAGATATTTTTATTCCATGTGCAATGGGTGGAATAATTAATGACGAAACGATTCAGCAATTATCCGTAAAGGCCGTTGTCGGTTCAGCTAATAACCAGCTATTGGAGCTTCATCATGCACAAAAGCTAATGGATAAAGGGATAATATTTGCGCCTGATTATATTGTTAATTCCGGCGGATTAATTCAGGTAGCAGATGAGCTGTATACACCGAATAAAGAAAGAGTCTTGCAAAAAACAAAAGCCATTTATAACTCTCTTCTCCATATTTACGAATACGCAAATGCAGAAAGAATAACAACAGTGGAAGCTGCAAATCAATTTTGTGAAAGACGCATTGAAGCGAGAGCACGCCGGAATAGCTTTTTTTCTCACAAGAAACGTCCAAAATGGGAAGTGAGGACTTAACTTTTTTGCTGTAATAACAACATTAATAATGTGGTAATGATTATTTTATTTTTGTTTAGACCTAATAGTCTCTAAAAATATTTAGCAAAGGGTGAGAAAATGGACATTCAGTTTCCGATGCTTCAAGTAATGGATCCAAACGGACAAATAGCAGCATCAGAATATAAGGAGAAGATTACAGAGGAATTGGCCAGAAATTTTTATAGGCAGCTCGTAAGAATCCGCCTTTTTGATCGAAAGGCCGTGAGTCTCCAGCGACAAGGAAGGATAGGAACATATGCACCATTCGAAG
>NZ_JBALOZ010000197.1:4543-13555 GCF_036965125.1 Bacillus sp. JJ1503 | reverse complement strand
CCATATTTTTCTCTGATTACACGTTAATATAAAACTAATTATTCTAATTTGTCAAAAAACAGGAGGATATTAAGATGAACTATTTTATTGCTTTAATGAAAACCACTGACCCCGCAAAGGACGAAGCTATCCGTAAAGAGCATATTGATTATCTTAATGATTTAATTGAAAAGGGAAAAATTATTGCAAAAGGGCCGTTTACTGACCATACAGGTGGTTTAATTATTTTCCGTGCGGAATCTTTGGTGGAGGCTCAGCAGCTCGCTGACAATGATCCAGCAGCGATTGAAAAGACACGTGAATTTATATTAAAAGAGTGGAAAAGTAACCTAAATGTATAAAAAAAGGAGTGCGGACTAGAGCCGGCACTCCTTTTTCAGCTTATTTTTTAACTATTAATTCCTTCGCTTTTTCAATCGCAGTCATGATTTGTTTAAAGCCAGTTCCGCCAGCACTATTACGCCTCTTCACAGCTGTTACAGGATCTAATACTTCATAAATATCATTTTCAAATAATGGATGTGCTTCTACAAATTCTTCTAATGATAAATCGGCAAGAAAACAGCCTTTATTCACACATGTTAACACTAGCTTTCCTACAATTTCATGAGCTTCTCTGAAAGGAATCCCTTTGCTTGATAAATAATCAGCTAGCTCCGTTGCATTTGAAAAATCAGTTTTCGTTGCCTTTTCCATTTGATCGGTATTGACTGTCATCGTACGGATCATGCCGGCAAAAATTTTAAGGGAGCCTGTTACTGTCTTAACAGTATCGAACATGCCTTCCTTATCCTCTTGCATATCCTTATTGTAAGCAAGCGGGAGTCCTTTTAACACTGTTAATAGCCCCATTAAATTCCCATAAACCCGTCCTGTTTTACCGCGGATTAACTCAGCCATATCCGGATTTTTCTTTTGCGGCATAATGCTGCTTCCAGTTGCAAAGCTATCATCAAGCTCAATAAACTTGAATTCTTGGCTGGACCAAAGAATAAATTCCTCGCTTAATCTAGATAAGTGCATCATAAAAATCGAGCTGCCAGATAAAAACTCTAGAATGAAATCACGGTCACTTACAGCATCAAGGCTATTCTCGTAAATTCCTTCAAATCCCAGCAATTCTGCACTTAGATGACGATCAATTGGGAAGGTTGTTCCCGCAAGCGCTCCAGCACCAAGCGGGGACAAGTTAATTCTTTTGACACTTTCAGTGAAACGTTCTTTATCACGCTCAAGCATCCAGAAATAAGCCATTAAATGGTGAGCAAATGAGATTGGCTGGGCACGCTGAAGATGTGTATAGCCTGGCATGACCGTTTCAACATTTGCTTCTGCTTGCTCTAATAATGCTTGCTGCATTTCCTCAATTAACTCAATAATCACTTGAACCTGATTGCGTAAATATAAGTGCATGTCGGTAGCAACCTGATCATTACGGCTGCGTGCAGTATGAAGTTTTCCGCCAACAGGACCTACAAGCTCTGTTAAATAGCTTTCCAGATTTAAATGGATATCTTCAAGCTTCACTGAATAAGCTAATTCATCGTTTGCTGCTTTTTCCTTTAATTGCTCAAGGCCACTTTTAATCTTGGCTGCTTCTTCTTCAGAAATGATTCCGCATTTAGCAAGCATGGTGACATGAGCGATGCTACCCTCAATATCTTCCATAACTAGTTCCTGGTCAAAGGAAATCGATGCGCCAAATTCGTCTACCCATTCCTCAGCTGATTTTGTGAAACGGCCGCCCCATAGTTTTTTCACACGTTCACCTTCTTGTTTTGCTGGACAATGCTTTGAACCTTTGTTGGTAATCCCCAAAGCTTAATAAAACCAACTGCTGCATTATGATCAAATTCATCATCAGATGTATAAGTAGCAAGCTTTTCATCGTATAAAGAATATGGAGATTTTCTTCCTTCAACAATTGCGTGTCCTTTAAATAACTTTACACGAACTGTACCAGTTACAAACTTTTGAGTTTCTTCTAAGAAAGCTGCTAATGCTTTTCTTAATGGTGAGAACCATAAGCCTTCATAGATAAGCTCTGCGATTTTCTTTTCGATATTTGGTTTAAAATGAGCTACTTCTTTAACAAGTGTTAAATCTTCGAGCTCTTTATGTGCTTTAATTAATGTCATTGCGCCTGGGCACTCATACACTTCACGAGATTTAATTCCTACTAAACGGTTTTCAACGTGGTCGATACGGCCAACACCATGTTTTCCTGCAAGGGAGTTTAACTCTAAGATAAGCTCAGCTAATGGATATTGTTTCCCGTTCAAGCTAACAGGAACACCCTGTTCAAATCCGATTTCTACAATATCTGGTGTATCAGGTGCATTTTCAAGATTAGAAGTTAATTCATAAGCTTCTTCAGGCGGTGCTGCCCAAGGATCTTCTAAAATTCCGCACTCATTGCTTCTTCCCCATAAGTTTTGGTCGATTGAGAATGGAGAATCTAGATTAATAGGAATTGGAATATTCTTTTGCTTAGCATATTCAATCTCTTCCTCACGTGACCATTTCCACTCACGAACTGGCGCTAATACTTCTAATTCTGGATTTAATGCATGAATAGCTACCTCGAAACGAACCTGGTCATTTCCTTTACCAGTACATCCGTGTGCCACTGCAACTGCTCCTTCTTTTTCAGCCACTTCTACTAGCTTTTTCGCGATAAGTGGACGAGAAAGTGCAGATACTAGCGGATAAACACCTTCATATAATGCATGAGCTTGAAGAGCCATTAATGCATATTCATTCGCAAACTCTTCTTTAGCATCAATTACATATGATTCTACAGCACCAACTGTTAAAGCTTTTTCCTGGATGAAGCTTAAATCCTTGCCTTCACCAACATCTAAACAGCAAGCAACAACTGCATATCCTTGCTCCTCTAACCACTTGATTGCTACTGAAGTATCTAATCCGCCTGAATAGGCAAGAACAACTTTTGGATTTGACATGTTGTAATTCCTCCTAATATTTATCGAATATTTATTCATATTTTGTAATGTTTATTCATTTATAATGTATTATATTATCATAATTTTGATCAAAATCAATACTTTTTTCAAAAAAATGTATAAAAATAGATTCATGTTTTTAAAAATAAAGAAGAAGCAGAATCTGAGGAATTCTGCTTCTTCGGTCTATTTATTCATTGCTTCATAAACAGCTGTAACAATACTTCCATATTGACTTATATCAAATGTGTCTCCATAAAATCTGTTTGAATCGACCATTGGATCAATAACTGGAGAATGCTTTTTATTTGTTAATAACGCAATAGCTAAATTATTTTCTCTGTCAATCACTGTTATCGTCCCAGTCCACCCAGTATGACCAATTACTTGATGATTAGCATACTCGCTGAACATCCATTTCATGCTATCATTCGAATTTATTCTCCACCCTAAACCATATGTAGGATTCATCTCAGATGGTTGAACAAATAGATCAATCGTTTCTTTATCAAAAAGTTTTACTTTCCCATACCCACCATCATTCAGCATGACTTGGAGCAATACAGCTAGATCTCCGGTTGTGGAAAATAAGCCTGCGTGCCCAGAAACACCGCCCATAGAATAGAAAGACTTCTCATCGTGGACTTCACCTTGTAATGTATAAGTTCTTATATTAGGAAACGAAATGACGCCATCACGTGTATTTCCCATTAACTCAGTGGCAGCAAAATCCTTTTCTTTAAAACCTTTACTAAGGGGGTTGAACATTGTTGATTTTAGCCCTAAAGGTTTATAAATATGCGTTTCAACGTATTGGTCTAATGGCAATCCTGTTACTTTTTCGATGATAAATCCAAGAAGCATATAATCTATATCACTATAGACCACAGTGGTGCCTGGCACATTTTGAAGAGGAGTTTTTAAGATCATTTCCAAGGTTGTCGAACGATCCTGGGAGTATAATTCCCCCGCTCTTACTGGATTATGGTAATGAACACTTGATGGAAAACCGGCCGTATGATGGAGGAGATCGATAATCCGAAGATGATCTTTTCCTTTAATTTTATCTGATGGGTGATCTTTGAAGGATGGGAAGTAGTGCTGAATAGTCTCGTTTAAATCGATTTTCCCTTCACTAACTAAATGCTGCAGCGCATAGTTGACAGAATACATTTTTGTATTGGAAGCCAAATCAAACATCGTATCCACTTTCATTTTTTGAGGATGCTTTAATAGGTCGTGTCCTTCATATTTTTTCGCATAGCCATAGGCTGTATTTTTAACTATTTTTCCGTCTTTAATGACTACTAGTGCAGCTCCCGGGAATCCGTTATTTATCTCCTGTTCAATTAACTGATCCACTTGTCGCAGTTTTTGAGATGAAAATCCCGCCTCCTCTGGCTTCCCAGCTTTCTTTAAGGTTGGATACTTAACTTTCTCCTCCTTAGTAGGATTGCTGAGCATATTTTGATTGGATAAGGCTATTTCTGCTTGACTTGTTACAGTGGCGTGGCCAATTGAGCTCCATGGCATTATGATGCCTAAAGCCAAAATAATGATAATGAATCTGATCAAATAGTTTTTCATTCTTTTCCTCCCCAATTACAGAATATTCTAAAACTATTTTAATCTTATCCAGCATAAATGGGCTTGTAAATGCCTTAGTTAATAAATAGGTCATTTTCCCCTCAATTGAACTCTTATAAGAGCTTAGCAGGAATTCAACGTAGTTCTTTCGTTACTGTTAAGGTATTCCCATTTAAAGGTTAACTTATTAAAATGCTGCAAAAGGGAATAATCCGTGGAACGCAAGAACTGAATATAGTAGAATGTAAGCATTACAGACTTGGAGGATTAATAAATGGTGGAGTATTTTTCACACAATGAACGGCTTGGTATCTCCATTCCTTCCTTCGATCAGGAATGGGACCTTTACTCAGATAAGATAAAGCAGCATATTTTATATCGATGGGAGATTACCAGGGGAAGAATTCCTGATCGAATCGCTGAACTTGAGGAATTAATTAATATAAAGCAGGCACAGCTTAATGATGAGGAAAATTTCATTAAATCTTGTGAGCTGAACAGCGAGATTTCTGAGCTCGCCTCCGTCATTAACGATCTGTGGCTTTGGTATAGGACTCATCAGGATATTTCTGAAAAAGCTCATTTATAAATAAAAAGAAGAAATCCATATAATGTTAATCAAGTGGATTTCTTCTTTCTTTATTTTACAAATCCTTTTTTAATTCCCTAACCACATGCCCAATCTCAGGTAAAATCAGTTTATTCATCGCTAAGCGCACTGCACCTGAAGAGCCTGGTGTTGAAAATACAGCCTTATTTTTCACAACACCAGCAACGGCTCTCGAAAGAATGGCAGCAGATCCAATATCTTCTTGATAGCTAAGCATTCTAAATAGTTCACCAAAGCCGATAATTTCTTTATCGAATAATTCCTTGACGGTTTCAATCGTTATATCACGGAGGGCGATGCCAGTTCCTCCATTCGTAAGCACGACATCAATTTCTGGATCTTCGCAACCCTTTAGAACCTCCGTCCGAAGCTCAACTGCATCATCTATCACGATTACATAGTCCTTTACAATATGGCCTTCCTCTTGTAATCGTTCAATCATTAGCTTCCCGCTTTTATCGGTTACTTTATCACGAGTATCACTAACAGTGATCACTTTACAGGTGACCTGCTTTGGTGCTTCCATCTTATGTTCTATTGTACTCAAGAGGCGTCTTCCCCTTTCTTATACAAGTATCGATATTGATAATATTTGTGAGCAAACTCGGTTACTTTTCGTGTAAGCTGATAATTTATCCCAGCACCAATAGCCATACTAATTAACGGAATTCCTTGGATAAATTTATTTCGAAACATGTATATCGCTACACCTTTTAATAACTGTTTCACAGGCTGTTCCATCCAGGAGACATCTGCAATTTCCTCTTTCCCCTCATAGAAATAAAAATCCTGTTCATTTTGCAATTCACTAATTAATTCTTCCCAAGCCCTCATTTGCATGCGCGAAGGAAGGGTGGCAGCATGAAAAACTTTAAGAGAACTCATCATTTCATAAGGGGTATTTACCTCTATTCCATATGTCATCGCAATGAGCTGAACAACTCTTAAATTGATGACAGCCATTGCGGGAATATCTGCACCAAGCATAAGTGAACTTCCTGTTCCAGCTAAGCCTCCCTGTGCAAAGGAATAAAGCCGGTGACGGGCAATTTGCTGCTCGGCTATGTATTGAAGCTGATCAATCGTTAATAATTGTAGGTCTACTACGCTTTCGATTTGTACATTAAATACTCTGCCTGCCTGTAGGATCCTTTCTTTAGCATCTAGTTGAAGCTGTGATCCTTGTATTAAGGCGTGAAGATGAAACATCCAATTATCCAATGCACTAAAAACTTGCTGCTGAATATTTTCCGGAAGTAAATGAAAGGATTTCTCCATGTATTTTTCATAAGTTAATTCAAAATCATTTGATTCGTAGCTGTAAAGTTTGTTTTCCCACTCTTGAATTTCGGACCAGACCTTTTGTTCCCGTTCGGTCAAAGCCATGCTGTTTTCCTCCATTCAAAATACTTTTTTTATTAGTATAGCATAACTTAAGTGGGAAATTCTTCTACTTATATATGAGCAAGTCTTACAACATCCCTCGCAATCATCACTTCCTCGTTCGTTGGAATGACTAGCACTTTAACTGGTGAATGAGGATAGTTGATAAAAGCTTCCTCTCCTCGTACTTTATTAAGTGAAGGATCCCAGTAAACTCCCATAAATTCTAAACCATGAAGAATTCGTTTACGAATGACGTCACTATTTTCACCAATACCAGCTGTGAAGATAATCGCATCAACACCAGACATACGTGCCGCATAAGAACCAATGTATTTATGAATTTTATTTGCAAACACTTCCAGTGCTAATTTCGCTCTGTCATTTCCCTCTGCAGCTTCCATTTCAATATCACGAATGTCACTTGAGAACCCGGATAATGCTAGCATTCCGCTCTTTTTGTTTAGAACATCCAGCACTTCGTCTGCTGATTTATTCGTTTTTTCCATAATGAATGGAATTAATGCAGGATCGATATTTCCAGAACGGGTTCCCATTGTTACCCCAGCTAACGGAGTGAACCCCATAGAAGTATCAATCGACTTCCCGCCTTGAATGGCCGCAATACTAGCTCCATTCCCAAGATGGCATGAAATTAAACGCAGCTGGTTAAGAGAGCGTCCAAGCATGCTGGCGGCCCGCTGTGATACATACTTATGAGAGGTACCATGGAAGCCATATTTTCTAATTCCATATTTTTTATAATATTCATAGGGAAGACTGTAAAGGAAAGAGTTCTCTGGCATTGTCTGGTGAAAAGCTGTATCAAACACCGCCACTGCCGGCACCTTTGGCAGCACTTGCTTAAATGCATTTATCCCAGCAATATTAGCCGGATTATGGAGAGGGGCTAGCTCTGAATATTCTTCAATTCTCGTCTGAACCTCATCCGTTATTATCGCAGAATCAGAAAACTCTTCTCCACCATGTGCGACTCGGTGGCCAATGCCCTCAATTTCATTTAATGAATGGATAATTTTTAATGCTGTTAATTTATTTAGCAGAAGAGCAACAGCTGCATCATGATCAGGAATTATAGCTGTTTCTTTAATTTTTTTGCCATTTGCAAATATATTAAATACCCCTGTACTCTGTCCAATTCTCTCTATTAAACCCTTTGTGATAACTTCTTCACTCGGCATATCAAACAACTGAAATTTCAATGAGGAACTACCAGCATTTATCGCTATAATTTTCGCCATCTTTCAACCGCTCCTTTATATTGGCTCTTATAGGTCTCCCTTATTTTGCACTATAGATGCTATTAATATCTCTTAATTTCCATTTAAAACTAACATGAAGAAAGAAGCCGGAGGAAAATCGGCTTCTTTCTTATTTATTTTCCTTATACCATCCATCGATTTTTAGCAGTATTTTCTCGACCTCATTCGTCTTAGACAAGCTAGGGAGATTAGCAAGGAGCACTTGCTTTGGCGGCTTCACACCTTCTCCTTTTTTCTGAAGAATAAAGATACTTTTGGCTGCTTTTTCATTTTTGAAGAGAGAGAGAGGCAACTGCAAAAGACATTGTATGTTTGCATTCTTCTTTATAAAATCGTGAAGCTTGGGTGCCTGTTCGCTTTCAAATAGACCATTTGGAACGATGAAAAATAAATAGCCGCCTTCTTTCACATGGCGAATGCTCTGCTCAATGAACAGGTGATGTGCATATGTATGGCCTTGATCGGCTTTTATTTCATAGTCTGCCGCTCTCACGTCATTCGGATAATATCCAACAGGCAAATCACTTACAACAGCATCTGCCTCTTCAATAAACAATGGCTCCAAACTATCTTGATTAAAAAGACGTAGTGGGTGCTGCTGTAGATTTGCGTTTACATAACTAAGCCTAATTAAAATATCATCAATTTCAATCCCAGTCGCATGGACAGTTTTGTTTTGCTGCTGATTGATGACTGTTGTTAAAAGGTTTCCAGTTCCAACTGCAGGATCCAGTAAACGGTACTCATTTTTTTGTACAAACTTATTAACGAGATAGCCTATGAGCAGTCCAACAGCATCGGGTGTCATCTGGTGATTGGGCTGTATCATTTCGTTCATCCCTTTAAGAATCACGAGCTGAAAGGACTTCCGGATCTCTTCCTTTGTAAAGTTGTCCATTTGAATCGATTCATAACTTTTTTCTACCCTTTTAGCCGTTAATTCACTTAGCTCTTCCTGTATGATACTTCCATGAAACAAATTTTCTCCTGTTTCAGCTAATGCTTCTAAATATGTACAAGACAGTTCTTCTTTAATTATCATTGCTGTTTCATTAAAAACAGTAAACAATTCCTCAACCGGAGTCGTTCTATTCATTATAAATCCTCCCGATTCTTTCTCTGTCCTATTTTACAGACCTTTTTGCAGATTAACAAGATTCAAGCAAAGTAATGCAAAAGCGCC
>NZ_JBALOZ010000197.1:0-4517 GCF_036965125.1 Bacillus sp. JJ1503 | reverse complement strand
GGCGCTTTTGCATTACTTTTTCGAATTTCTACTTACCTCGCTGCTTTTGCAGCTTCTACCGCAGCTTCATAGTTTGGATGGTCAGTTGCTTCACTTACATATTCGGCGTGAGTAACGTTGTCATTTGAGTCTACTACAAAAACAGCACGTGCTAATAGACGTAATTCTTGAATAGCAACTCCGTATGCTTCCCCAAAAGAAAGATCGCGATGATCTGATAGAGTTTGAACATTTTCAATTCCAGCTGCCGCACACCAGCGTTTTTGGGCGAAAGGAAGGTCTACGCTTACAGTTAAAATCTTTACATTGTCTAATTTCGAAGCTTCTTCATTAAAACGGCGAGTTTGTGCGTCACAAACTCCTGTATCAATAGAAGGAACCACACTGATTAAACGAACTTGGCCTTTAGAATCTGCTAAAGTTACTGCTGATAGATCATTGGCAAGAACATTAAATTCAGGAGCTTTATCTCCTACTTTCACTTCATTTCCTAAAAGCGTTACTGCGTTTCCTTTAAACGTAATATTTGCCATCCTCTTCATCTCCTTAAACAATATATGTACATTGTAAATATATCCTCTTAACTAAAGATTTGCAATTTTATTGACTTTATTTCTTACTTACTTTAGCCATAAAATATTAGCCAAGAAAAAAGTTAACCTTCCTGAATTTTGGAAAGTTAACTTTTTAAATTAAATATTTAAATCATGTTTTGGACCGTCATATTCATTTGTAGGGGTGTGATTGCTGCTTCCCTGGTTATTCTTGTTATTAAACATCTGCTGAATTTTGTCTACTGCTTGAGGAGCAAGATCAAGTATTCTCTCGTATAAATGAGTGCTTTCATCAAGGTGAACCATTTTCACCCCGCTTGAATTTACGATGAGAAAAGCAATAGGCGTAATGGAAACTCCTCCGCCGCTTCCTCCCCCAAATGGATGACCGCCAGATTGTCCCTGTCCGCCGCCATTTGTTTGTCCCTCTAGTTTAAATTCGCTCCCACCAGCGGCGAAACCGAAACCAACCTTTGAAACCGTTAAGATTACACTGCCATCTGGTGTTTCAACAGGGTCACCGATTATAGTATTGACATCAATCATTTCTTTCAGATTTTCCATGGCAGTTGTCATTAGTCCTTGAATTGGATGCTCAGACATATACTGCACCCCCCTTTTCTATATTGATTTAGTTTTATTATTAGACAAGGCCGATAAGGGTTTTGCTTTAAAATTAGGTCTTCCGCCTTTCCAATATTTAAGCAATTTAATTCCTGCTAACATAGCATGTCCGATTCGAAAATAAATAATACATGAAATGGATGTCTTGGATAATGCAAATTGAAATTGAGGAGTAATGCTTAAGCTGGGAATAGTCTTAAGTCGCATAAAGTGACTGACAATGCCGATAATCCCCCCTTTAATACCCCAAAATGCACCTGTAAGCATTCCTGTGTATGCGGCATCTCCAATACCAAAAGCTGTGTGCCATTCCATCTTCTGTATGGTAACCTTTCGTAAAAACTTCCTAATAATTTTATTAAAAGATACCACTTTTCTAAGCAGCTCTTTCATATCATGAAAACTATTTAGCAAGTCATCCGCATCATATTGCTTTGTATCTTTCTTCTTGGATTGATCTTTCGTACCCTTCTTTTGTTTAACTACAATAGTTGGTGAATTATCATCAATTTTAATAAGCGGGAGCTCTATTTTATATCTGATTAGACCGAACCATGCCCTGAATTCTATTTTTAGATGATCATCATCATTATGATGGTTATAATGAAAATAAACCTTTAATTTCGTAATAAGAATGATAATAAAAATAATGACCAATATCGCTAAGGCAATTAGAATCCATTTCAAATCAAGTCACAACCTTTCAGCCTATTATTATTGCCGCCAAAAGGAAAAATAAACCTGCAGGCTATAAACAGCCATGCAGGTTTATTTAAGAATAATCAATATTATTTTTCATGGATGACTGTTGTATCAGAAAAAAGATCATGCAGTCCTTGCTTTTTTGGTAAAAAGGCGACAACCACATACCCAATCATAATTGTTGCTGAAATAAAACGGCCAATCCATTCTCTAAAAATGATCGTTCCCCATGTTAGCTTCTGCCCTTTTAAATCAACCACTTTTAACCCAAAAGCCATCTTTCCAAGTGTTTGATTGAAGAAACGTGTCATCAGAACAAAATAAGCATAGAACGTAACAGCGGTTGCAATCGTAATCGGCGCAAAGATATTGAATTCAGTTAGCGGAATGTCTAAAGCTCGAAAGATAGGATTGATCAGAATGCGATCTATACTCCCAATGACAATCAAGTCAAGCAAATAAGCCCAAAATCTCATCCAGAAACCCGCAAATCGTAAGGGAGCCAGTTGGCCAATTTGGTCACTTTGACGATGAATGCTTTCAGTTTCTGATTTCGCTATTGCCAATAATTCTTCACTTTTTTCATCACTTACATTCATTTCTTCATCTGATCGGTTCATCTTTGCACCTCCTATTCTGCATATAAATACATGAGACGCGGTGAATTAGGCTGTGACAAAAGCTTCATCAGCCCCGCCATTTCGATATCTTTGCCCATAAGCTTTTGTGCTCCCATACTAAACATGGAACCAAAACCAAGATTTTCAGTATATCTCACAACTTGTGCACCCTTTAGCTTATGATCCTGTTTAAGGGTGTCAATGACATCATCCAAGTATCCAAAACCATCAATTAAGTTTAATTTCTGTGCCTGTCTGCCGTCATAAATTCTTCCATCTGCAATTTCCTTTACTTGAGCAACAGGAATATTTCGTCCTTCAGAAATGACCTTTACAAATCCTTCATAGGAATTGTCAATCATCGATTGAAGGATTTCTCTTTCATCAGCTGTCATTTCTCTTGACGGACTCATAATATCCTTATAAGGCCCGCTCTTGATGGTTACAAAATCCACGCCATATTTTTCGGCAAGACCAGAATAGTTAACACCTTGCATAATGACTCCCAAAGAGCCTGTTAACGTTTCTGGGCTAGCGAAGATTTTATCAGCAGGTGCAGATATATAATATCCGCCTGAAGCCGCCATAGATCCCATTGAAATATAAACTGGCTTATTCGTTTCCGATTGAATTTCTTTGATTTTATCATGAATTTCTGCACTTTCAACGACCCCTCCTCCTGGAGTGTTGACCCTTATGACGATGGCCTTTACCGTTGAATCATCCCTAACCTGATCAAGCTTCTTCATAAATCCTTTATGGTTGTAGCCTGCGCTAGAAAAAAGTGAAGCAGCATCTCCCGTATCTTGAATGACTCCATCTACATCCAAGACAACAATTTTCTTCATTTGATTGCCTTCATCCATTATTTCTTCAACAAAACCGGCATTGCTCGAAGCAAATAAATCAGTAATCGAAGTTTCAAAATCTTTAAATGCCAGTCCCGTAAGGAAATTCGTCACAATAGAAAAAACAAATAATACACCCGCAATCCCTAATGCGGCCCAACGCTTTCCATTCATTTTTAATCCCCCTTAATTAAAAAAGACAAACTGCATAACTTATCTTTATACAATCCAGTCTTTCATACGTATTAAACTTTATAAATGTTTCAAAAAAGTGTAAACTGAGTCGAGAAACATTACCTATCATACCAAATTTTTCAACAATGTTGTTTGAATATGCACTTAATAATCTCTATTTTTTGGAGGAATTCACATGACTACTCGTCGAAATGTTTATTTTTATTATAATAATAATTCTGAAATGAAAGAGAAGGTTGAACCCCTTCATGAGCTTGCACTAGCTCATCAATTTAATATTGTGACTGATTACAAAAAAGCAAACATAATTGCAAGCATTGGCGGAGATGGTGCGTTTTTGCAGGCTGTTCGGAAAACAGGATTTAGAGATGATTGTTTATACATCGGAATTTCTACTATGGATCGTCCTAGCCTTTATTGCGACTTCCATATTGATCATCCAGATCAAATGAGTGAAGCGATGACAAATGAAAAGGTTGAAGTCCGTCGATATCCAACTATTGAGGTATCTGTTGATGATCAAACCTCCTTTTATTGTTTAAATGAATTTAGTATACGCTCAGCTATTATTAAAACATTTGTGTTAGATGTATTTATCGATGATTTTCATTTCGAAACGTTCCGTGGCGATGGAATGGTTGTGGCAACGCCAACAGGGAGTACTGCGTATAATAAATCATTAAAAGGTTCGATCGTAGACCCGCTTATTCCTTGTCTGCAGGTAAGTGAAATGGCTTCATTAAATAATAACCGGTACCGGACACTTGGTTCATCCTTTATTCTAAGCGGTGACAGGAAATTAACATTTGGGGTTGTGCAGGACGGGAATGATCATCCTACAATGGCAATGGATAATGAGGCATTAAGTATTCAGCACGTAGAGAAAGTTGATATTAAACTTAGTGGTAAAATCATAAAAACAGTCAAATTAAAAGATAATTCATTTTGGGAAAAGGTACAGAGAACATTTTTAT
>NZ_JBALOZ010000196.1:0-3132 GCF_036965125.1 Bacillus sp. JJ1503 | reverse complement strand
ATCATCGTTGGCTGCGTTTGCTTTTGCTAATATTGTAGGAGAAGGTGCAAAAATGTACCTTCTCTTTTTATTAACATTTTTCATTCATTTTGATAGACTAAATAAAGTAATTAAAAATTCGCCGATTGATCTTATGCTACAGGAGTGAATGACATGTTAACGATGAGGGATATTATTCGTGATGGACACCCAACATTAAGAAAAGTTGCAGATGAAGTTCCACTTCCACCAACAGAAGAGGATAAGCTAATTTTACAAAGCCTTTTAGAATATGTAATCAATAGTCAAAACCCCGAGATTGCAGAAAAATATGGCCTGCGCCCAGGCATCGGGCTGGCTGCTCCGCAAATCAATATTTCAAAAAGGATGATTGCTGTCTACCTTAAGGATGAAAAAGGAACTCTTCATAATTATGCGCTGTTTAATCCAAGAATCAAAAGCCACTCAGTTGAAAAAGCTTACTTAACTTCTGGAGAAGGCTGTTTATCAGTTGATGATCTGATTCCTGGAAATGTTCCAAGATATGCAAGAGTAACTGTTCAAGGAACTACAATAGATGGAATTGAAGTAAAATTAAGGTTAAAAGGGATATTAGCCATCGTGTTTCAGCATGAAATTGATCATCTGAACGGAATTATGTTCTATGATCATATTAATAAAGAGGATCCTTTTATACCAATTGAGGGTGCTGTCCCAATCGAAAGATAGCAGGTTCAACTTTTGGACACCATGCGACAAAGGAAAAGACCGAACATTAGGCGTTCAGTCTTTTCCTATATTTTAATTTCCCTAAATTAATCCTATTCTTTTCAAGCCGTCCCAGATGCCGTTGTTGTTTGCTGAAGTTGTTGTTACATCTGCAGCAAGCTTAACTTCGTCTAATGCATTGCCCATTGCAATTCCAGTTCCAACTGCTTGCAGCATTTCGATATCATTTAATCCATCCCCAAAAGCATATACATTCTTCATCTCAATTCCTAAGCGGTCTATCATTAGCTTTATTCCCTCAGCTTTTGAGCCTCCTGCAGGCAACACATCCGTTGAAAATTGATGCCAGCGGACAAAACGGAAATTAGGAAATTCACTTTCATAGGCCGCGTCCTCTTTTTCTTCCGTAAATACTAATGCCTGATAAACTTCCCTATTCTTATAAAAATCAATATCTTTTTCTGGATAAGGAAATTTCAAACTGCCTATACTTTCTTCAATAAATCTGTTATCTAGTTCTGAGGATTTCATTTCTTTTTCATCTAGAAAAACAAGCGGATGTCCTCTATCCATTGAGTAGTTCACTAACCTTTCAATTTCAGATGTCGGCAGCTCATTTTTAAATATGACTTCATTTTCAAAAACAACAAATTGTCCATTAAAGCTAACAAAAGAATCGATATCCAGCTCATTGCGCAGACTGTCAAACATAAATGGAGCACGCCCTGTAGCAATCGCAACAAATACTCCATTCTCCTTTAAATGCTTAAGAGCTTGTTTTGTTGACTTTTGTAGCTGTTTATCACTGTCTACCAACGTTCCATCTATATCAAAGAATACTATTTTTTTCAATTATGTTTCTTTCCCTTCTATACATACTAGGCTGCAGCTTTACCTTCTTTTTGTTTTTCTTTAGTAGAGGTGATATAAACCCCCAGAAAAATGATAAGCAAGCCTACAATCATTGAATAATGAATACTTTCTCCCAATATGAAAGCTCCCCACAATATGGCTGATCCTGGCACTAGATAAGTTACTAAGGAGGCAAATTCCGGACCGCCATTTTTAATTAAATAATAATATATTAGGTATGCAACCCCTGAGCCTAATGAACCTAAGCCAAGCATTGAGAAAATTACATGCCATTCCGTAAAGGCAACGATGGATTCTGGCGATGAAACTAACATAACGAAAAAACTAATGAGTGCAGCAAAAAAGAGGGTAAATAAGGATATATGCAAGGTCGAGACTTGCCCTAAATTTTTCTTTGTAAGTTGTGTCCCTGCACCATAACAAATAGTCGCACCTAATAAAAACAGGATTCCTGAAAAATGACCCGAAAGAAAATCCCCAGACTTTAGATCAGAAATAATAAATATCCCGATAAACCCTAGAATAATACCGATCCATTGTTTTTTTCTTAAAACGGTTGAGAAAAATAGCGAGCCGATAAGAAGAGTCCAAATAGGTGTTGTGGCATTAATAACGGAAGCTAAGCTTGACGAGATTTTCGTCTGACCCATAGAAATAAGCAGCCATGGCAATGCATTGTTTAGTAATCCAACTAAAAAAAGCTTTGTTAGCGGAAGTTCTTTGTATTGGATTTTTTCACGTTTTACTAATGTGAAAATAGCTAGTATTAAAAAGCCAAAAAGGCACCTTCCAAAAACAACTCCAGCAGGTCCCAAATCTTCCAGCAATAGTTTAACAAATAAAAATGATGTTCCCCAAATGATGCTTAAAATTGCTAATGCACTATATAGCTTTCCCATTTGCCTCATCCTTACCTTAAAACTAATTTGTAAAAAATTTCGATTTACGTAATAAAACACTAAACCCATTTTTCAAAATTGTCAATTAAGGAATATTAATAAAGGAATGTTCAATTATTCATGAGCTATCCAAAAATACCCATGAGAGATAAGCTGTATTTGACATATAATAAAATAAAACTAAATCTTTTTAAACATCTTTGATTACTTTACTTTGGACAAGGATAGTTTAAAATAGAAAGTAAGGAGTTGATCCACAATGTTAAGGAAGCTAAGAAAGAAGCTTTTAAAACAGTGGAGAGATATGCTGCGGAAGAAAACTATTGCTTAAAATACCCTTTTGAGCCCTTCAATCTTGCGAAGGGCTCATTCCTTATCGTAATATGGGTATCTATATAATAAAAAAACATTTACATATAAATATTTCTTTAATAAGAAAAAACATGTAAATCATGTTAATTTTATATATAATAGAAAAAGTTATTCGGATGAAGGAGAGAGTTCAAATGATTTTTAAAGTTTTTTATCAAGAATCAAAAAAAGAGGTACCTGTTCGTGAAAAAACACAAACTATTTATGTTGAAGGAGAGTCTGAAAGAGATGTACGTCTTAAATTAGCGGATAAACCTTATAATATAGAGTTCATTACTAT
>NZ_JBALOZ010000195.1:13925-17464 GCF_036965125.1 Bacillus sp. JJ1503 | reverse complement strand
ATAGATATCCAATTTTCTTTAAAGTCTTATTCAATTAAATGGCCCTTTTCATGAAGAAAGACGCTTTCCTTATTTTAGAAAAGCGCCCGATTCTTGTTATTCAACAATCTGCCCTTTAGTAAAAAAAACGCGTTCCTAATAAAAAGGCCGTTCGAATAACCATTTACTTAAACAGTACTATATATATTCCTTGAAGGTACACAGCTTTTTAAACGACTTTTTTATAACTCCATAACATCTTTTAACCTTGTATCATTCATTAATAACGAACTCCAAGGGTTCGCCCCCTTTCGAAGGGCCCCAAATAGCACAATTGGACACACGCCCTGACCTAATTGCTGCTCGGGATACAATATCTCACCTTGGTTAGTTTCAATGCCTCAATATTTGATAACAGCACGATATTGAATGTACAACTTTGATCATAAACATATTGATCAAGAAAGATCAGAGATTGCTTACTTTATAGCTTTGAGCGAGTCTACAATTTAGAAGATAATTCGGACATCTCTGTTACTGTAGCTGCTAACCACCGGATTGTTTTTTATTCATAGCTGTGCCCAATATGATCAAGGCAACATAGATTGCGATGGCAATCGAATCTATTATCGTATCCTTAAGAGCTGAAACGTCAAGTAATGCCGTTACACCAAGAATGACAATCAGTCGCACGATCAGTATCGCCGCGATCATCCATGCGGCAAAACGAACCTTCGATCGATCACTTTGGAATGACATGAAAATAAATGCAATGCCGAAGACCAGATTTTCCGCCGTTATAATGTGCCAAACATACGTGAATACCGTCCGGGTATCCATTGACATCGCCCTAATGTCAAGCTTCGGCAACACAGCGGATTGCCCATTCCATGCATGCGTGACAGCAAACAGAATCGCAAGAACGCCTACAATCAGATAATAAAAATTCCTAATCTTGATGATGATCACAACCCTCCTTAGAAATTCCCGGTTCATTCTTTCGGATATCCTTGTAAAGCTCGCGGACGTATCCTGCTAACCGTTGGTCGCTTTCGTTATTAAAGTCCCTTAACGTTTCGGCTGCCATATTGAGCAACAGATTGACCTTTTCCAGTTGGTTAATCTTCATGCGCGTTTCTGCATTCTTAGCTTCGAGGAACGCAGAAACCTCTTGCAAGTAAGCGAAGTCGATATTTTCCATCTTGCGCAAACCAAGTATTCCCCTCATTTCGTCAAGAGAAAAGTCCGCATACTGCATGATTTGAATATTCATCAAGTCTGTGAGGTCGTTCCTCGAATACTTGCGGTACCGATTGTCATCCCGGGGCGGCGAGACGATCCCAATCCGGTCATAATACCTAAGTGTATCCTTGGGTATCCCAAGGATTTGTGAAACCTCTTGTATAGAGTAAAGTTTTTCCATGAATTCAGAATAACATTTGAGTTGACTCCAATGTCAAGTCGTTTTTTGACCTATTTCTCGACATGTATGCGCGATGTAGCTTTGAAATAAAAATTGATCAATTATTCTACACAAACTGGTATTTAACGAAGAAATGAATTTAAAAATAGGAGGAGCCATTCTTATGGCTTCTCCTACTTTAATTAAGCAAACCTGCACCTTTCGTGCAATAAGTGTAGGTTCACTAATATGTATAAATATTATTGTATATACAATTCTAGCCGCATTTAATATTATTGGTATATTATGTTCAGGGGTTATCATCGATCATTGGAGTAGTCTAAAGCTGCTCGTTTTCTTGTACTTTACGCGTGCCTTATCCATCTCTATTCTCATATATAGCCAAGTCCCAGTGTTATTACTTATTTTTGTGGCCTTATTTGGTTTAGTTGATTTTGCCACTGTTGCACCTACTCAATTGCTTGCAACTTAATACTTTAAACATTATTCTATTGGGTTTATTGTAGGGAGCTTATCTTTAGGGCATCAAATAGGATCCGCTTTAGGAGCTTACAAAACAGGCTTACTATTTAATGAGTTTGGAAACTATGATGTTGCCTTTTACCTTTCGATTATCATTTTGATAGCGGCAGCCGTTTTAAACTATTTACTTCCTGAAACTTAATGAAGTTGTCAGTCCAGCAATGCATGAATGTTTTGTTGGACAGGCTAATCTCTTAAATTTTTTCATCCTCTCTTCAATATTTAATAAGTGGAGCTTCTTCACATTATCTCCCTCCAAAGGATAGATTTTTTATTTTATTCGCTCCATTTTAACAAAAAACCTTCCTCCACAAACGGCCAGTTCGTGGAACAAGAAAGAGTACCGTAACTGTGACCCTTTTGTTCAGCTCAAGCCCCCATTAGCCCAATATGTTTGTAATAATAGAATTTTTAATATTAGAGTAAAATTGCTTGCCTTTCATATACATAAAATTGGGATGATATGTACGAATAGTATTATTAGGCAATAATTCATGTTTCAACAATGCTACTTTCCTTGTTTCCCAATTATTAACACTATTAATCATTAAATCTCGCCACTCAGTTTTAATGTATTGATCATAATTTGGACCAGTAAAAAAGATAATTAAGTCTGGTTTTAGAATATCAATCTCATCCTTAATCACAGGGAATTTTTCATTTTGAATATTTACTAACCTCTTGTCAGGTGCTCCCTTACTTTTTTCCTTTCCAATCTTTATAATATTATTCCAAACACACTCCACACTTTTATCTGGATTTAATTGTTTTATTGTATTAACGTAATCTTTCACAGTATTCCAAAACGGACCACCATATCTAAAACATTTACCCATTCCAAAAAAGTTACAGTATGTTACTAATAATTCATCTATGCTTTTATTACCTAATTCTCCTTCCCATGTATTGGTTTCTTGTCCAAAAAACATAACTTTGATATCAGCATTTTTATACTTTTCTTCATTATTTATATAAAGTAACAACGGATTGCTTAGTTGATTTCCTTCAAGGGAAGAAACCATATCTGACCAATATCTTCTATAAAGATTTAAAAGATTTTTATTCATACCAAATCCACCTTACTAAATATACTTTATTTAATATTACCATAGAAGGTAAATTACCTTATTAAAGAATACTACTCGTTACTTGAATAAGAAAAAGGGTGACCATTCTTTTTGAATAA
Source organism: Bacillus sp. JJ1503 (assembly GCF_036965125.1). Taxonomy (NCBI): domain Bacteria; kingdom Bacillati; phylum Bacillota; class Bacilli; order Caryophanales; family Bacillaceae; genus Bacillus; species Bacillus sp. JJ1503. Next base: position 14,354 of record NZ_JBALOZ010000195.1, on the reverse strand, counting down.
TCACCCTTTAACAACCATTATTCATTTTTGTAATAATCTTCCTCAGTCATTTTTTCTAAATTTCCATTTTCTCGCTTTACGATAATAATCCTCCTATCTTCGTTCGATATATCAATTTGTTTTTCATTTTTGTGTCAGAAAAAAAGAAATTGCAGTCTGACTGACATTAATCCTAAACCATTACTCTTTCTTCTGAAAGTTAATTTCCATAAGCCCTCCCCTCCTATCACTACTATGTATCCCGAAATATCATTCTATCATTATACCATATTTTGTATAATTGAACTAAATACTGTATACTCAATAATACCTTGATCATTTTATACTTAAAGTAGGAAGTTTTTCACAAAAAGAATTTATCCAGTAATGGAGAGATAAATTATGTTTAATAAATTATTGTCACATTACAATCAATCTTTGGTGCTATCG
>NZ_JBALOZ010000195.1:11820-13914 GCF_036965125.1 Bacillus sp. JJ1503 | reverse complement strand
TAAAGATGATACTAACCCCAGATGGCTGGGTATTCCGTTTGAAAGCATTTCTAAACAAGAGCTAGCCTTGCTAAAAACTCTACTACATTATGAAACTACTTCTTTGAAAATCCATCCTAAGGCGCAAAAATGGTATGATTTCCTTTATTTACAAGGAGAGCTTCCCCCAGAATACCAAGATTCAACATATCGCTTAATTCTGTACCATCTAAATGGAATTGAGTGGGAACGAAATGACCTTGAGGAAGCTATTTACGGTTTTTTCCCTGATGACTCAATTATTCTATGGGAGGATCATGAAAGCGGGGTTATTATTGAAAGGAACCCTGAGCAAAAAATTAACGGAGACTTGTTTCTTTCCCTGAGTCAAACAATTCAAAGCGACTTTTTCATAAAGGCCTATTTTTACTGTGGTAAGGTTCAATCGTTATCGAAAGACTGGCCAGATCATCTGAAAGAGGATAAATATTTCTTTGAAAATGTAATTCAGCTAATGCCTGCTCAGCCATTTCATACTTTTGAAAAATGTTTTCCTTTCATGCTCTCTAATCACCTGCCTAAACATATGCAGGAATGGCTGCGATCCCAATTGCTCTTAAAAATTGCCGATGAGCCTGAGTTATTAACGACTGTTAAACGCTTTTTAGAAAATAACTCCAATGCCACCTTAACAGCAAAACAGCTCTATATTCACCGCAATACATTGCAGTATAGATTGGATAAATTTGCCGAGAAAACAGGTGTCAACCTAAAGGATTTTCACAGCACGATCACTGTTTTCCTTGCATGTCTCCTATTAGAGACTGATTGGCCATAAGGTAAAACTTCTAATAGCCATACCGCATAAATATTCGATAAAAAGTTTGTGCAGACAGCCCATATTCAGAAGATTCTATTTTGTTTACAATTTTATTAAATAAAATAAAAAGGGGCTTTTAACATGGCGGAATTGAAACTCGAACAAATTTACAAAGTGTATGACAATAAGGTTACAGCTGTTGAAGATTTTAATCTCGATATTAATGATAAAGAATTTATTGTTTTCGTTGGTCCTTCCGGGTGTGGAAAATCCACCACCTTACGTATGATTGCCGGACTTGAAGAGATTTCAAAAGGTGATTTTTATATCGATGGGAAAAGAGTTAATAATGTTCCGCCAAAAGACAGGGATATTGCGATGGTTTTTCAAAACTATGCCCTTTATCCACATATGAGCGTTTATGATAATATGGCATTCGGGTTAAAGCTGAGGAAATTCTCAAAGACTGAAATTGACCGACGGGTAAAAGATGCAGCTAAAATTCTAGGTCTTGAAACCTATCTAGATCGAAAGCCAAAAGCTCTATCAGGCGGACAGCGTCAGCGTGTTGCATTGGGAAGAGCGATCGTTCGTGATGCAAAGGTATTTTTAATGGACGAGCCGCTTTCCAATCTTGACGCTAAACTACGTGTACAAATGCGTTCAGAAATTATTAAGCTTCACCAACGATTACAGACGACAACGATTTATGTTACTCATGATCAGACGGAAGCCATGACTATGGCAACACGAATTGTTGTAATGAAGGATGGTTTAATTCAACAGGTTGGAGCCCCTAAAGAGGTTTATGATAATCCAGAAAATGTTTTCGTTGGCGGATTTATTGGCTCACCAGCAATGAACTTTTTTACCGGAATCCTTGAAGAGAGCGGATTTAAAGCAGGAAGTACTAAACTTGCGGTACCTGAAGGAAAAATGAAGTTACTGCGTGATAAGGGCTATGTTGGCAAAGAAATCATCCTTGGCGTTCGTCCTGAAGATTTTCATAATGATCCCACTGTCATTGAATCCTTAAAAGGTTCAGCGATTATTGCTCAAGTAGATGTTTCCGAGCTAACAGGTGCAGAATTAATGATCTATTCAAGTTTAGAAGGTCAAAATTTTGTCGCACGTCTAGATGCTAATGCAAATATTCAAAGCGGACAAATAATTGAACTTGCCTTAAATATGAATAAAATCCATTTCTTTAATGTAGAAACGGAAACAAGAATTCGATAATATAAGAAAGGGATTGTCTTCTAAAGGGTCTGGACCCACTAAAAGACAATCCCATC
>NZ_JBALOZ010000195.1:0-11773 GCF_036965125.1 Bacillus sp. JJ1503 | reverse complement strand
GTAATTATCATCCAAGATGACAAAGTCGGTTTCCTTCCCTGCAACAAGAATTCCAAATGAATTTTATGGTTTCACATTAAACGGGCTGTAATATCTTGTAATTTTAGTTCCTTCCTAAATGATGATAGTTTGGTATCTTTATTGATTAAAGTATATTCAATTCCGATCATCTCTGCCCAGTCAATTAATTGTTCAGTGGTTACTTTTGTAGAGAATACTGTGTGATGAGCGCCACCTGCGTGAATCCAAGCTTCTGCTGCTTCACTTAATGATGGGTATGGTTTCCAAAGCACACGTGCTACTGGCAAATTTGGCATTTCACTCTCTTGTTCCACAGCTTCGACTTCATTGATTAATAGGCGAAAGCGATTCCCTAAATCAATAATTGTGGCATTTACAGCATGGCCACTTACACCATCGAAAACTAGACGGGCTGGGTCTTCTTTTCCACCAATGCTAAGTGGCTGAACAACTATCTTTGGTCTACTGTTTGCTACTGTTGGACAAATTTCAAGCATATGCGAACCAAGTACAAGTTCATTTTCTGGATCTAAATGGTAGATGTAATCTTCCATAAATGATGTTTCTTTTCCAGCTGCAATTATTTTCATTAGCCTAACAAATGCTGCTGTCTTCCAATCACCTTCTCCAGCAAAACCATATCCTTCTGCCATTAGTCGCTGAGCAGCAAGTCCCGGTAATTGCTTCATACCATGCAGGTCTTCGAAGGTTGTTGTAAATGCATTGTAACCACCTTCTGTTAAAAATGCTTTCAAACCTAATTCAATCCGGGCTTGTTCACGTATTGAATCCCGAACTGGCCCTGGCACAAATCCTTCATGCGGAATATCATATAAGTGTTCATATTCCTCGAGTAGCAAATCTACTGCTGCTTCCGAAATTTCTTTCATTCTTTTAACAAGGTCCCCAATCCCGTATCCATCAACGGTCCAGCCAAATTTGATTTGCGCTTCGATCTTATCTCCTTCTGTGACTGCTACATTACGCATGTTGTCTCCAAAACGAGCGACCTTTAGTTTCTTACTTTCTGAAAATGAAACTGCAGTATAAAGCCACTTTTCAATACGTTCAATAACTTTTGGGCTATCCCAGTATCCTACAACTACTTTGCGGGGGATATTCATTCTAGCTCCGATAAATCCAAATTCACGGTCACCATGTGCGGATTGATTTAAATTCATAAAATCCATATCAATTTTATCCCAAGGTATATCACGATTAAATTGTGTATGTAAATGTAAAAGAGGCTTCATTAATTCACTTAATCCTGCAATCCACATTTTTGCTGGAGAAAAGGTATGCATCCAAGTGATGATTCCAGCACAATTTTCCGATGAGTTAGCTTCAATGATGACATTTCTAATTTCTTCTGATCTTTTCACAACCGGTTTGAATACGAGATCGAAAGGAAGCTTTTCATTTAATGATTTTGTCATTTGTTGGGTATGAGCGGCTACCTGTTGTAAAACATCCGGACCATATAAATCCTGACTTCCTGTCACAAACCAAAATTCATAAGCTTTTATTTTCATTCTTGAAATCCCCCTAAATTGCATATATTTTAGAATTTATTGCTTCTTCTTTTATGACATTCAATCGTTTCATCACATTGTTTTCCCCGCGACCAAAATAGTCATGGAGCCTGCTATATTCTTGATATAGTTGATTGTAAATTTTCACATTTTCAGTTTTCGGTCGGAACGTTTCTTCCTCAACTCTTGCCATTTTTTCGGCAACTTCTACGATCGAACGGTACCCACTCTTTTCTTCACCAGCTGCTACCGCTGCAAACATTGCGGAACCTAGGGCAGCTACTTGTTTAGATGCAGCTACTTTGATTTCTAGATTTGTCACATCAGCATAAATTTGCATTAATAATTTATTTTTTTGAGGTAATCCACCACACGCATACAATTCATGAATGGTGACCCCATTATCTCTGAATGCTTCTATAATTTTTCGTGTACCAAATGCGGTTGCTTCTAGTAATGCACGGTATATTTCCTCTGGCTTGGTCGCTAATGTTAAACCTAGAATGAGTCCCTTTAAATTTGTATCAACAAGAACAGAACGGTTACCATTCCACCAATCAAGTGCTAATAGCCCTGTTTCTCCTGGTTTTTTAGATGCAGCCTGTTTTTCTAGCCATTGGTGAATACTTAGCCCTTCTTTCTGTGCAGCATCCTTAACGTATGCAGGAACCGCCTCATCCACATACCATGCAAAGATATCGCCAACAGCGGACTGACCTGCTTCATAACCGAAATAACCTGGAATAATCCCGTCTTCCACTACACCACACATACCCTCAACTTCTTTTTCTTCGGTTCCAAGGAGCATATGACAAATTGAAGTCCCCATTACCATCACTAATTTACCCGGAGATACAACGCCAACCGCTGGTACCGCTGCATGTGCATCAACATTTCCAACTGCGACAGCTGTCCCAGGTAATAATCCTATTTGTTTTGCGATCTCCTCCTTTAAATCTCCTGCTTTCGTTCCAATCGGATAGATTTCTCCCCGTAATTTTGTCTCAGTTATTTGTTCAAGACGTGGATCTAGTGCCTTGAAAAATTCCTTTGATGGGTACCCTTTTTGCATATGCCAAATCGACTTGTAACCCGCAGTACAACTATTCCTTTTTACTTCTCCTGTAAGTTTAGAAATCACCCAATCTGTACCTTCAAGGAACTGATCCGCTCTGTCATAAATATGAGGGGCTTCATTTAAAATTTGCCAAATTTTCGGAATCATCCATTCAGAAGAAATTTTCCCACCATATCTTGCTAAAAACTCCTCGGCTCTATTCCTTGCAATCTCATTTAGGCGATTTGCTTCGTCTTGAGCTGCGTGATGTTTCCAAAGTTTGACCCAACTATGGGGATCAGATGCAAGTTCTTCATTCAAGCAAAGAGGGGTTCCTTGTTTGTCGACAGGCAGCATGGTACATGCAGTAAAATCAATCCCTAGACCAATCACTTGTTCTCGATTTATACCAGCTTCTTTAATAACAGAAGGAATGGAATTCGTAAGAACATGAATATAGTCAAGCGGATGTTGCAGTGCCCAATCATCCCCTAAAGAGAGTCCTATTATCGGGAGTGTTTGATCAATCACTGAATGCGGGTATGGTGTTACATGATCCGCAACCTCAGTTCCATCTGTAATATCAAATAGAACAGCTCGACCTGACTCGGTCCCATAATCAACACCAATAGTATATTTTTTCACTATCAAAGCTCCTCTCAGTCCATTTATTGTCCGTAATAGGCATTCACACCATGTTTTCTATAAAAATGACGATCCAGTAACTTTTGATTTATTTGCTCCACTTTCGGATTTAAAGTGAATGTAGATGTTGCAATTTTTGCAATTTCTTCTAAAACGACTGCATTTTCTACTGCTTTACTTGTATCTTTTCCCCAAACAAAAGGTGCGTGTCCGTCCACAAGGACACCAGGTATTTGTTCAGGATCTAATTGTTGCTTTTGAAATGTTTCGGCTATAACTAGCCCTGTCTTTATCTCATAGTCTCCTAATATTTCAAACTCTGTCATTTTACGTGTACATGGAATATCCCCATAAAAATAATCTGCATGTGTGGTGCCAAGTACAGGTATGCTTCTACCCGCCTGAGCCCAACTTGTCGCCCACGCAGAATGGGTATGGACAATTCCACCAATTGCAGGAAATGCTTTATATAAAACGAGATGTGTCGGTGTATCTGATGAAGGTCTTAACTTACCTTCAACAATATTTCCGTTAAAGTCAACAACAACCATATCTTCGACCTTTAATTCCTCATACGGTACACCACTGGGCTTTATCACTATTAGGTTGTTCTCACGATCAACCCCACTAACATTCCCCCATGTAAGCGTAACCAAATTATATTTTGGTAATTGCAGATTAGCCTCAAGTACAGCTTCTTTTAATTCAGAAAGCATTTGTCCTCCTCCTTAAAATAATATCTATACATCTATTATATAATTGTACGTACAAGTTTACCACAATATTTTTTAAATATTTAGAAATTTTAGTCTACCGTTAATTAACTAAACATTTTACACAGAATTTTACCTAACCTTGGAAAGTATTTCGAAAAAAAATCTGGCAACAAGCATAATTTTGCTTGTTGCCAGATTATTCTTTTACACTGTTTGGCAGTGGTCCTGTTGAATTTCGTATAACTAGTTCTGGAGTGAAAATAACAGAATCTGAGATTGTTATTTCCTTCCCATTTTCAATTGCATCGACTATTAATTTTGCAGCTAACTTTCCCATATCTACTTTTGGATGAGTAATGGTTGTCAATTTCACTTCAGAGGCAAGTGCTAGTTGTGAATCATCAAAACCTATTATTGAAATATCCTCTGGTACTCGTAAACCTTTTTCACGTATTGCATCTAGTAGAACAATAGAAATATGGTCATTATAGCAAAAGAAGGCAGTAGGATGCTCGCGTTCGGCTAGTACATTTTGCATCTGTTCGTAAAGATTCGCACCGCGGTCTTCAGTCATAAAGGTAATAATCGTATCCGGTTGGATTGGAATATTATACTCCCTATGGGCCTTCATAAATCCCTTCATCCTATTAACACCTTGCAAATCATCAATTTTAAAAACACCCCCTATCTTCTTATGACCTAATTTAATAAAATGTTCAGCTGCTAAAAACCCTCCAGCCTCATCATCGACAGTTAGGCTAGCTGGTTGTAGCTCTGAGTAGGCGGCATTTATCATCACATAGGGAATTTTATTTTTTTCAATCGTTAAGTAAGTATTCAGATTCGGGTTGTAAATAGCACTTTTGGTCGGTTCTACAATTAGTCCATCGAGCTTTTGGCTCAACATATTATCTAAACATTTTCTTTCCCTTGCAGTGTCATGATTTGTACTGGCAAGTAATAAATTATACCCTCTATCACTCAAGTATGATTCAATTCCACCAATGATAGATGGGAAAATATAATCTGTAATTGAGGTTGTTATAATTCCAATTGTCTTATCAATTTGAGGGGGCTCTTTTTTAATAAGACTACTACAAAAGGTACCACGGCCTTGTTGTCGATATAACCACCCTTCATGGACAAGCTCATTAAGCGCCTGCCGGATGGTATGACGACTTACTTGGAAAAGTTCAACTAATTCATTTTCCGATTGTAATTTTTCATCTGGTTTGATCTTTTCTTCATGTATCCATTCTTTGATTTGTGCTTTAATTTGTTTATATTTAATCATCGTATCCTCCACTTGTATGGTTTCAGATGGTTATATGTGTAGAAATATTAATACACCATACAACTATAGGCTTAACTTTTAAACTTTTTCATAGTTAATATAATTATACTATTTGTACGTACATTTATAAATAAAAATGTTGTTCTGAATAGTGAAGGAATTCTTTATAATCATTGCCAAGAAATATTGATATTCTATAGTAAACAGTATTATGGAAGGCTTTTTTCGAATCCCTCAAGAAGTGGCAATTGTTTGGAAACTTCATAGTTTTTGCAGACTCTTATACGCTCGGGCTTCTAAAACTCTAAATACCGAATTTGTCATCCTCATAATAAGAAAACTAATTAAACTACCAAGAAAGAAAATAATCAATATGGTAATATACGACATGATGTATTGTAATATTAAGACGCTTAATGCAATAAGAAGAGTAGTTTTTGGAAAAGAAACTCCAATAACGATTGCATATTTAAAGTATTGTATTGTTTTCAATTCGAAATGGACTTTTACAGGGAAAATATATAACACAACAATTGCATAAATGACAAACAAACTTAGTAACACTAAGTTGAGGATTGTCGCAACCCAGCCGTCAATCGTTGAGAAAAACTTAAAGTCTATGTAAAGAATGAAGCCAATTCCAAGTAAAATAAATCCTAAAATATTTGATTTTAGGAATTCTGACTTAAATGTACTCCAAAAGGTTTTAAATACCTTAATGTCCTTATCACTTCGTATCCATTGACGTAAAACTGTAAACATCGCAACCGTTGAAGGAAATATTCCAAAAATAATTAGACCTAGAATACTAAATAACATCCATAAAAAATTAACATATGCAAGTCTGATAATCCAATCACTCGCTCGATAAATAAAATCCATTAATCCGTTTGTCCCCATTTGATGTGCCCCCTATATTTCAGTAATAACAAATAGATTGACTAGAACGAAAGAAATAATTATGAATATAGTACGGAGCCAATACAGCCCCGTACCATTGTATGGATTCATTATTCACCCCTAGTTGGGTATCTTCCTTTTAACAATGGATTAACATGTTCAGAAAGCTTATCCATTAATTCTTGCGCAGATCCTTGACCTAGCCATAATAGATCCATAGTACTAAAGACTTCTGTACGAATAGCACTCCAGTTTTTCAAGGTAACTGCCGGGTTTCGATAAATACCTTCTAATGTATAATCTATAACAGCTTCTTTATATTCTGGCGGATGAACACCATCTTTTAACCACTTATCTGTAAACTTTTGGTCTTTATAGTACTTATCTTGAACAGGCATCCACAATCCATCTTCATATAAGTTTACAATCTCAGGATCATTATGATAGAGATAGAATTTAAGGGCTTCTTCAGGGTGTTTTGTACTAGAGAAAATTGAGGTCGCACCAGCGCTAGTAACTGATTTAGCTGCAACCTTCATTTTTGGTAATACACCAATACCAAAATTCACATCCATTTCTTTATAATCATTCAAACTCCATTGGCCGTCGATTAACATTGCAAATCGCTTCGTATCTAGCCCCATTGTTGTTTCTGGCATATCTGCTTGTTGAGTTGGTGTTGGAGCAACGTGATGTTTATGAATCAAGTCTTGTAATAATTGTAAGGCCTCTACAGCTTCCGGTTGATTCATCGTAAACTCAGTACCTTCTTCATTTGCAATGTCTCCGCCATTATTTCGGACAAATGGATACCATGCTGCCCAGTATGTTGGAGTATCAATACCGAATTGTTGAATATTTTTCGGATCAAAGTCTGGACTTAATGCATTATTGCCATTTCGATCAATAGTGAGTTTTTTCGCTGCTGTTAAAAATTCATCCCACGTCCATGCATCTATAATATTTGTTGGAGGTGGCTCAACACCTGCCTTCTCAAAAGAATCTTTATTATAGTAAATATTCATAACTTCGATTGCTGTTGAGTTCCCTAGATGTTTCCCTTCATCATAGTACAAATAAGTTTCAGGAATTCGGCTAGCAAGTTCAGGATAGTCTTTTTCATATTTTGTTAAATCCATAATATGCCCATCAATTCCCCATTGTAAGACCAACCCTTCAGGAACATAGGCTACATCTGGTAAGTCTCCTGAAGCCATTAATGTTACAAGTCGGGTTTCATATTCATCTGGAACGTGTTCAGCTTTTACTTTAATATTTGGATTTTCATTATTAAATTTATCCACCATGTACTGAACGGATTGTTGTTCAGCAATCCCGCCCCAGAACATAAATCTTAACTCTACTATATCTTCACTACTGCTACTACTATTACTGCTACTGGTACTATTACTACTACTACTATTATTACTACTATTACTTTTAGAGCTTTGACATCCAGCCAACATCAATAGAGCAGAACAAATGATTAGCATAAAACTCTTAATCTTTTTCAAAAATAACTCCCCTCTCTGATTTTTCCATTATTTTAATAAATTAATATTTTGGTGATGTAGACTGAAAACACCTCCTTTAAGCTCTCAAAATGTTTTACTTATTATTGCATTATCCTTTAACACCTGTTAGTGCTATTCCTTCTAAGAAGTATCTCTGGGCAATAAAGAACATAATGATAATCGGAGTAATCATAGCTGTTGATGCCGCCATTAAATATCCCCATTGCGCATTGTATAAACCACTAAATTGTGCTAATCCTACAGCTAATGTAAATTTTTCACGATCTTGCAAGTAAATGAGTGGACCAAGAAAATCATTCCAAACAGCGATAAAAGTAAAAATGAACACAACGATAAAGGCTGGTTTCGATAATGGGATAATAACTCTCCATAGTACTTGAAATGGATTGGCACCATCAATATAAGCAGCTTCATCTAACTCTTTTGGTATCGTCATGAAAAATTGTCTCAATAGGAAAATGGCAAACACATGAGTTCCTAACCAAGATGGCACAGTTAATGGAATAATGGTATTAATTGTCCCTAGTTTTTGCCAAAGTATAAAAGTAGGGATTAATGTTACTGCATATGGTAACATTAGTGCAGTTAAGATAATCCCAAATACAAGATTTCGCCCCTTCCATTTCAATCGGGAAAAACTAAAAGCAGCTAATGAACATGTGATCAGTGTCCCTGCAACATTCCAAAATTCTAAGATTAACGTATTTATTAAGTACTTTAGAAAAGGAACGACCGTTAATGCCTTTGGATAGTTCTCCCATAAAAATGGATTCGGTACCCACTCTGGTGGAAATGTAAAGATTTGTGTATTACTCATAAACGAACTGCGTATTAACCATACAAAAGGTAATAGCATTACAACGCTCAGTGCAATTAAAATAAAATAGATTAGAGCTCGCCCAATTGTAAACTTTGGAGTGTTTACTATTATTGTTGCTTTGGGTTCTGTATTCGTTTGTACTTCTTGCAAGCTCATTACGATTTCTCCCCCTCATAATAAACCCATGATTTTGCAGTTCTGAAAACCAGTGCTGTAACAGCCATAATAACGAAGAATAGAATAACTGCCATGGCACTTGCATATCCCATCTCAGTCTGTCTAAAAGCCTTTTCAAATAAATTGAATACATAGAAATAAGTGGCATGGTTTGGTCCGCCATTCGTCATAATGTATGCTTCGTTAAATACTTGGAACGTATTAATCAAAGCCATCACAAGATTAAAGAAGATAACAGGTGTCATGAGTGGTATTGTCACATATCTCAATTTATGGAAAGCATTTCCCCCATCTACTTCTATTGCTTCATACAAATGACGGGGCACTCCTTGTAATCCTGCTAAGAAAATGATCATCGTATTTCCCATTGCCCATGAACTCATTAAGATCAGCGATGGAATTGCTGTTGTTTCACTATAAAGCCACATGAGACCAGGTAGCCCGATTGCTTTCAAACCAGTATTCATAAGACCAAAATCCGGGTTGAAGATCCATAGCCACAGCATTGAGTTTGCTACACTTGGAACTAAGACTGGTAAGTAGAAAATTGTACGAAAAACACTTAACCCCTTTACCTTTTGATTAAGTAATATCGCAACAAAGAAGGCAACGCCTATTACTACTGGAACACTTCCAAGTGTATAATACGTTGTTACAAACATTGATTTCTTAAAGAGCCTGTCCCCGGTAAACATCCCTATAAAGTTATCAAGCCCTATGAAAGTAGGAACTCCACCTACCCTCCAGTCTGTCATGGCTATGTAGAATGAAAAGAGCATAGGTCCCAGATTTAATAATAAGAAGCCCAGTATAGCTGGGGTAGCAAGTAAAATCCCCCAGTTCCTTTCCATTCTTTCTATTCCACCGCCAGTTCTATTTCTTTTCACATGTGACACCTCCGTTTAGAGTCTGATTACAGACACTAAATTTTAACAATTTTCTGACTGTTTTTCGCAATCAGAAGTCAACATTAATCATGACGGAATGGTGCAGTCTTATGAAAATTAGCTTTTTCCAAGGCTAACACCTTCATTTAGAAACATTTCTTTAATTCGCATGAATCCATGTAATCATTTCCCCTGGTCCCCTATTATTCCATAGGTAGTAAGGGACAGCTATTATGTTGATTGGAATTACATCGTCCTTGATTGCAGCGGTTGATTGATACAATTTATTTGTCCAATGCGAACTATCATAACGATACGCATTCCCTTTAATAATAGGCACTCCCTTCAATACCCCATCATCAAAGTCGATAATGAGATCAGAGTTTTTTGATAGTGTAATAATTGGTAAATTTTTCCCATTATCAACTTCTTCCAGGCAGTAAACAATCGGTCCTCTTTGGAGCACCACTTTCCCGATATTTTCTCTGACATGTGGATGAGCCCTTACTTTCTGTATGGTCATAGGCAAGATGAGTGTGACTTGGTCTTGGTCTTTCCAAGTTCGCTTTATTTTCGCATAACCATTTTCTATACATCCTGAAAGGTTGATTCTCACTTGATTTACGAATATTTGCGGATTTTCACACCACTCTGGTAATCGAAGAGCAAGGGTGAAAACGGTATCATTATTAAGTTGAATATGAGCTTGAACAGTATCTTCCCATGGATAATTCGTTACTTGTGCAAGTTGGATTGTCTCAATTCCCACTTGGAAGTTTAACTTATTTCCAGTGTATAAATGAACAAATAGTTCATCTTCATTTTGGGTGTAAATATATTCACCTAATGAAGCTACTAATCTCGAAATATTAGGCGGGCAACATGCACAGCCAAACCACGGCTGTCTCGTATTTTTCACATGCCTTAAATCATGTCGAAATTCACAAGCTTCCGGCCAAACCTCCAAGGGATTAACATAAAAATACTTTTTTCCATCTTGTGACATTCCACTTAAGACTCCGTTGTATAAAGCTCGTTCCATACTGTCTGCATATTCACGTTCAGGGCTAATTTCTAACATTCTTCTTGCCCAAAATACAAATCCAATTGCCGCACATGTTTCAGTATAGGATCGATCATTTGGCAGGTCATAATCAATCGTAAATCTCTCCCCATTTGCTTGTGAACCGATTCCACCTGTTACATACATTCTTTTTGTAACAACATTATTCCATATCTTTTTGCAAATACTATATAATTCCTGATCATCATACTCCTTTGCAAGATCAGCCATAGCGCTATATAAATACATAGCTCGTACAGCGTGACCTTCAGCTGTTACCTGTTCTCTTATAGGGATATGTGCTTGTGAATAATCTTTTTCTCGATGACGCACGAAATTTTCAGGATAATTATTTGCTTCGACGTCAAAGAAATGTGGTTTTTGTGCACCACGTTCCTCTACGAAAAATTTGCTCAATTGAAGGTGTTGCGGATTTTTTGTAACACGGTATAACTTAACTAATGCTAGTTCGATTTCTGGATGTGCATCATACCCTCTGATTTTTTCTACTTCTGGCCCGATTACAGTGGAAATGTGATCGACATACTTACAAACAATGTCTATTAGTTCTGATTTCCCTGTTGCATGATAATAAGCAACTGCTGCCTCAATCATATGGCCAGCACAATATAACTCATGATCATTATGGAGATTTGTCCACCTCTTACCTGGCCTTGCTACAGTAAAATAAGTATTCAAATACCCGTCAGGTTGCTGTGCTCTTCCAATTAATTTAATTGCTTCATCAGCTAGTTCCTCTAAGTCTCGATTTTGCATATGGGCTAATGTATGTCCTACAGTTTCCAGCCATTTTGCTAAATCACTATCTTGAAATCGCATCCCATGGAATTCACCTTCATCTTCACCTGCAGCAATTCGGAAATTCTGAATAGTATGGGTTGGTTCCGTGTCAGGATGAGTATCATTCATTACTTCCCACTGAAATGGAATGACTACATTGTGGATAAGTTCTTGGTATTTTGACCAAAAGGAATCCTGAATCTTCACCTTCAACTGGTAACACCCTTTCTCCTACAATTATTAAAATATGCTATTTTTTTATTTCCCGAAAATTCAGATATAAATATCTAGAAGCTAGCTTATCTTATTTAATTTTACTAATTAG
>NZ_JBALOZ010000194.1:0-9494 GCF_036965125.1 Bacillus sp. JJ1503 | reverse complement strand
TTTTTGTAATCGGTTCAACTCTATCTTTATTTGATTAAGCTCTGTTTTTTAAGAGTAGAAAATTTCAGCTAATTTCTCTGTACTCAAAGAAATATCCAACCAAAAGATTTAAAATTACTATATAAATCATTGCAACAATTTGTTCATGAATGGATTGTCTCTATTCACTGAGTACATAAAAAGTCAGTTAGTAAATTTGATAACAAACTAATTAAAACAAAGCGATTCGAATAAAGCAAAATGGGCTATTAAGATGTAAAAAAATGGAATATACGGACGAATAGGTACATGTAAAATGATATGAGATTATATTAGGAGAACTACTTTCTCATAGTACGTAAATGTTGTTCCATTTTTGATATTTTAAATCTAGGCAAGTGCTACTCCAATATACTGATAAACCTGTATGCACTATCAACTCGTCACATGTTGAGTGCTTTCACTTCTAGTTTTAAGAAAATAATGATGAGGTTGTGTGTAAAAAATTCTCTCTGCTCGTAAAGTGGAGAGACTTTTTTTGTACTGAATATTTAAGGCTAGGAAGTAGATTTAAGGACCAACTAAATATAAGGCAAAAAAATATGCGGACTGAATATAGGCATCAACCATAAATATTATTTTAGCAACATATTAAAATGCTTCAACGCAAAATAGGCTCTTTGTTTAGTAACAGAGACCTAAAAAAAGCATATTTTGTTGAAGAGAGTACACATCGTATCGAATGATTTCGTTTACACAGAACTGGCATTGACTTTTCAACTCTCTATACAAGTTTAGCCCAAATAATTAAAGACAATGGGGAGGGAAAAAACAAAATGTTTCAAAATGAGCTGCAAGGGTTGGGAATCGACCCTTATCAAGTTGGTCAGTTAGTTCCTATGGACATTCAGAGTCAGGACCTGCACATGATGAGCAGGCGTTGTGGAGGCTGTGGATTCCGTTGCGGTGGCTGTGGAGGCTTCCGTTGCGGAGGATTTCGTTGTGGTGGTTTTGGCTGCTTTGGCTGTGGAGGCTGTGGTGGCTGCTTCGGTTTCAGTTGTTTCGGCTTTGGTCTCGGGTTTAGCTGTTTCGGTTTTATTTAATTGTTTTGGCAGTTTGAGCTGTTTGGCGCCTGGTAATTTCCTAAAGAAAAAATTAATATTGTGAATCAAAAATGCCCCTGCGTAATTTGCTGGGGCACTTCTTAAATTTAAAGAAAGTATATAACTTTGAGAATTGTCCAGCTCTAGCGCCCTTCGCTCTTCTCGCTACGATAAGTCAAGCACGAATGCGCCTCCGGCTCCTTCGTGTTTCCTTTATCTAATTTGAGCGCTCCAGGCCATACGCCGTTGAACAGGGCGCTTCCGCTTTTCTTTTTATCATATTGGACAAAAAATCGTACATAAACTGATAGTGAATAATTAGTACGATTATGAATAAGGAGGAGCTGAATGAAAAAACTGGACTCGTCCTCACGTCTGAAGGCCAAAAGGGATACTTTCTTTATTCCAGATCCAAATGGTGGTGTGTATTTTAGAAACAACTTAAGTTCATTCCGTATGGAAGGCAATACAATCTTTCAATGGATTGAAAAATTACTTCCAATGTTCAATGGAGAACATACAATGGGAGAATTAACAAATGGATTAACTGCCCCTTATCGGGAAAGGGTGTACGAAATTGGAGAAACGTTGCACAACAATGGTTTTGTTCGGGATCTAAGCAAAGAGGATCCCCATCAATTGAATCGAAACATTCTTGAAAAGTATGCTTCACAAATCGAATTTATAGAGAATTTTATGGAATCTGGTGCGTACCATTTTCAAGAATACCGTCAGGCGAAAGTTCTGGCTGTTGGCTCTGGCCCCTTTATGGTTTCATTGGTTTCCGCGTTAATCGAATCAGGTCTGCCCAAATTAAATGTCATGGTCACAGATTCCATTCCAACTAATTGGCAGAGGCTACATGAACTGGTGCAAAATGCACGTAAGACTGATTCCGAAGTCGAGATAAAGGAAGTACCCTTTCATAAAGACGCGGGGAGCAGTTTCTGGAGAGAAGCAATTCAGCCTTATGATTGGATTCTATACGTCTCGCAGGATGGCAATATAAATGAGCTAAGGGACCTTAATCTGGTTTGCAAAGAAGAAAAGAAGGCATTTATGCCATCCATCTATTTAGATCAGGTGGGGCTATCCGGCCCATTTGATCAACCGGATACAGATGGATGTTGGGAGTCTGCATGGCGCAGAATCCATCACTCAGCATTAAAAAAAGATCTTCAGCCTCAATCCTTCTCTTCAACAGCGGGATCGATTCTGGCAAATGTTTCTGTATTTGAATTTTTCAAAATGGCTACAGGGATTGCAGATTCTAATGAGAGTCATCAAATTTATATGCTTGATCTTGAGACCCTCGAAGGAGACTGGCTGTACTTCATCCCACATCAATTGGGTACGTCTATACGTGATACTCTAAGACTGGTGGAGGATTTTGATTTACGCCTCAAACAAGAAACGGACAGAAATGAACCATCGAGTGACCTCTTAGAGTATTTCAGTAGACTAACGTCAGAAGAAATAGGAATTTTCCATACCTGGGAAGAACGAAATTTACCCCAACTTCCACTTGCACAGTGCTATGTTCAAGCAGTTAACCCCTTTTCAGAGGGACCGGCAGAGCTGCTTCCTGAAGTTGTCTGTGCTGGACTATCACATGAGGAAGCAAAAAAAGAGGCTGGGCTTACGGGCATTGAAATGTATGTTTCACAAATGATGAATTTCCACGATCTGGGATACAAACATAAGAAAAATAAGGTGGGTGCGAACATACCTGAGGAATTTATAGGCATCGGTGCTGGAGAAACAATCGCAGAGTCTGTTTGTAGAGGCCTTCAAGTATATTTAGATGAAGAATTGAAAAAAAGAAAGGTCGATCAGCAGAGTGCGGTTTATCGTATGAAGTTGGGAGCCCTAGAAGATAAGCGATGCAGATTTTATTATAATGCCCTGACCACCTTAAATGGTGCTCCAACAATTGGTTTAAAAGAGGATGTACTAGGTTTCCCAGTGGTATGGGTAAGGTCGAATGGCCGATGGCACAAAAGCGCAGGTTTAAATACAACATTGGCATTACGAAATGCATTGGAACAATCGCTTTTGGATGCTCAAAACCAAGTGAATTCCACAGTAAAGCAAGAGATGGAGTCAACAGTTTTTCTGGGAGAAAACGAAAGCAAACTGGATATCCCATCTTGTGATGAAATGACGTCTCAGGAGCTATTACAATCTTCTATTCAGGTATTAAACCGGAACCGCATGCGGCTAGTAATCTATGACTTAGCCTTTGAGCCGTTTTTAAAACAAGAGCTGGCAGGAGTGTTTGGTGTTCAGGTTCAAGAGGGGGGATACTAATGGCTGCTTATATACTTATAGATGGTGAGGGTTTATTAGCGGAATATGTCTATGAGCAATTGTCCCCAAACTATCTTGTTAGGCGCCAAAGCATTCTTGAAGAGGTTCCCGAAAATACAGAATTAGTTCTTGTGCTGCACGATACCTGGAAACCATCCGTTCATCAAAAAGCGGAAGAGAGGTTAAGGGCCTTAGGTATTCCGTGGCTTCGGGGTTTCGTTTCGTTTGGTGAGGGAATTATTGGTCCATTTGTACGCCCTGATGTACCGGGGTGTTCTCATTGTGCTGACATACGACTATTGTTAGCTGGACCTGATCGCAAAGAGATGTTGGGACTTCGGGTGAAAATGGCAACAGGAGAAGGTTTACTTCGTGATGCATGGGCATCACGAACCGGACTATCGCAAATGGCGATCTTGATTAGCAACGAAGTGATGAAGATAATTCAAGGAGAACAAAGCTGCTTAGGAGAACGGGTAATAATAACAAATCTGAAAACGTTAACGATCTCCAGCCATTTTTTCTTGCCAGATCCGTTGTGCCCAATGTGCAGTCCATTACCTAAAGACACAGCTGAATTAGCGAAAATCAGGTTAGAAGCTAGTCCTAAATTGGAGCCTTCTGGTTACCGATGCCGTTCGATAGATGAATTAAAAAACGTGCTAGTCCAAAATTATCTGGATTATCGTACTGGGATCATGAATGGGAAAATGCAGGATTCCAGGCTGCCGTTCGCTGATGTTTTAGTGAACATGCCGTTGTTTGATGGGGACGAGGGAGTAGCAGGTAGGTCTAATTCCTATGAAATGAGTGAGCTAACTGCCATTTTAGAGGGTTTGGAGAGATATTGCGGAATCGAACCTCGCGGGAAAAGGAAGGTAGTTCGTGATAGTTATCAAAATTTGGCGGATAAAGCACTAAATCCTGCAAAGGTAGGTTTGCATGAGAAGGAGCAGTATTCAAAGCCACATTTTCCATTTGAACCATTTCATCCTGATAAACCAATGAATTGGGTCTGGGGATATTCATTTTTACAAGAACGCCCTATTCTTGTTCCGGAGTTACTGGCCTATTACAGTTTGGGATATGGAGAGGGATTTGTTTATGAGACTTCCAACGGTTGTGCTTTAGGAGGGACTATAGAGGAGGCCATTTTCCATGCTATTATGGAGATCGTCGAGCGAGACTCATTCTTATTAACCTGGTATGCACAACTCCCCCTTCCACGTCTTGAGCTTAGTTCTGCGAACGATAAAGAATTGCAGTTGATGGTTAGCCGCATAAATGAGGTGGCTGGTTATGACCTGCATTTTTACAATTCGACGATGGAACATGAAATTCCGAGCGTTTGGGCAGTGGCAAAAAACAGAAGATCCAAGGGTACAAATCTTATTTGTGCAGGCGCAGCTAATCCTGATCCTGTAAAGGCAGTAAAAAGTGCGATTTACGAGCTTGCAGGAATGATGTTTAGGCATGACGAAATATTGGAGAATAATCGACAGAAATATGAAGCGATGTTACAGGATCCGTTTGCTGTGCGTACCATGGAGGACCATGGCATGCTATACGGACTAAGAGAAGCGGAGGAGAACTTAAGCTTTTTATTGGATGAGAATCGCCCTTTACGTACATTTGATGAGGAATTTAAATGCCCGCCGGTGAATGCTGATTTGAAGGATGATGTTGAGGATATTCTAAATAGGTTCCGAAGATTAGACTTGGAAGTCATTGTGGTTGACCAAACATCTCCTATAACCAAAAGGAACGGTTTAGTTTGTGTAAAGGTAATAATTCCTGGAATGCTGCCAATGACATTTGGACATCACCTTACACGTATAAAAGGTCTTGAACGTGTACTAAACGTACCTGTAAAACTCGGGTTTAAAAACCATCCGTTAACATATGAACAGTTGAATCCATATCCCCACCCTTTTCCATAACTGCAAGAGTAGGAGGGTTTCAGTTGGATCTAGATACATTCCTATACAATTTGCATTTTGACACTGATAAACTTCTTTCGCCAGATTGGCAACCGGATTGGGAAGACGCACCACTTCCCTATAAACTGTACCGTGGCTTACCAGAGATTCCACTTACCGCAGATATACCGTTAACTCTCAAAGGGAGAGAAGCTAATTCAATACCCAGCCTGGAGGAGTTTGGTCATTATTTATGGTATGTATATGGTCTTACTCGATACTCTCAAACTGCTTTCATTGAGGGCATAGGGGAAAAAGCTGATGTAAGCTACGCCCAGTTGTTTCGCAGATTTGTTCCCTCTGGCGGAGCGTTGTATCCAAATGAATTATATGTGTACTTAAAGTTGGAGGATGTACCAGAGGGAGTTTACCATTACGATGTTGCACACCATCGCCTTTTATTGTTGCGAGAAGGCAACTATGATTCCTACCTATCCAGAAGTCTTGGAAATCGTTATAATCTTTCAGACTGTTTTGGTACTGTTTTTGTATCGACGGTTTTTTGGAAAAACTTTTATAAATACAATAATTTCTCATACAGGTTACAAGGGTTAGATGCAGGCGTGCTAATTGGGCAATCGTTGGAAGTGGCGGGTAGGACGGGGTTCTCAACACAGGTATGTTACCAATTTCTGGATCGTCCTATCAATCATTTGCTTGGGCTATCTGAACAGGATGAAAGTGTATATGCTGTGATTCCATTATCTATTTATAATGTGGATCAATTTAATCTAGAAAAAAATATTTCTGCAAAGGAATTGTCCAGAGAAGTTCCATTGCTCAAGCATGTAACATATAACCGTTCAAAGAGAGTTATTGATTACCCATTACTGAAAGAGATCAATGAAGCCTCAATGTTGGAGACAACACATTCATTTGTGAACATAAAAAAAGATAATCCTCTTAACACTGCATTAGGTTCAGAGTTAATCATGCTGCCATTTACGGAGGCAATTTCATACGATCTCGCATCTGTTTGCAGAGAGCGGCACTCTCCTGATATTGATTTTATGATAGGGAAAGTCAGTCAAACAAAAGTATCTACTTTGTTAAAAGAGACTTTTTCATTTTCATATCAAAAAGACCTTAACAACACACAGGGGAATCTTGAGACTGGTTTAAATTTGTATGGCACTTTTTATAACGTGGAAGGTGTTCAAGATGGTGCTTATGCCTATGATAAAAGTGCTCATGCACTTCGGAGAATATCTAAGGGGGATTTCCGGGAGTATATGCAAAATTGTTTAACAACGCCAATTGTAAATCTGTTTCAGGTACCGCTCTGTCTGCATGTAGTTGGAGAGAAGGACCACCTCAAAAAGGAACTGGGCTATAGAGGATACAGAATTCAACAGATGGAAGCAGGTATACTTCTGCAAAGGCTACTCTTGACAGCATGTGCCCTAGAGATGGGGGGACACCCACTATTAGGATTCGACTCGAACCAAAGTGATGAACTTTACGGAGTCAATTCGAAAGAAAAAACAAGCCTTATACAAATCCCTGTCGGTCCATACCTTCCCCGCGTCTGGTTAAAAGGAAGTTTGAATAGCTAGAAGTGGAGGCTGGTACAAAACCCACCTCTGACATCTAAAAAGCCGTTGAAATTTTACGACGAGTAAAATTTCAACGGCTTTCATTACGTAGTGAACGAAAAACGCCGAAACAAATTGTGAAGCAAGTGTATGACTGGATCACACGCAAACAGAAGTACGAAAAGGATTTTGAGGTTTTCGGCACACGTAACAGTTATTCGAAAACAGACAAAGATGCAACATTTATGCGAATGAAAGACGATTACATGCAAAATGGACAACTAAAACCTGGCTTTAATGTACAAATCGCAACAGAAGGACAATACACATTAGAGTACGGTGTTTTCGCTAACCCAACGGATACGAAAACATTGACATCATTTCTTGACCAAATCGAAGAACAGTACTTTGAATTACCGGAACATATCGTGGCGGATGCCGGTTACGGCAGTGAACAGAATAATGAAGATATTCTTTCGAAGCGTAAAAGAACGCCATTGATTACATTCAATCACTACTTAAACGAGCAGAAAAGAAAATTTCAAAACGTTTAAAACAAGTAACTGGGCTTATAATGGAACAAGTGATACGTACACGTGTCAGAATGAGAAGCAACTTACATTTCAATACAATTCAGTACGTACAGATAAAACAGGATTTCAGCGCCAATTTAAAATCTATGCATGTGAAGACTGTACAGGTTGCCCATTGCGAAAGTTTTGTACAAAAGTGCAAGAAGGTACAAACCGTAAGCTCATGGTAAACGAGAAATGGGAGCAAAAAAAGAATATGTACGAAACAAGCTTTCAGAAGAAAAAACAGGTTCAATTTACCTTCAACATAAAATCGATGTAGAACCAGTCTTTGGGTTCTTGAAGGCTAATTTAGGTTTCACTCGATTTTCTGTTCGAGGAAAGTCAAAGGTTGAAAACGAAATGGGTCTCGGATTAACGGCCGTCAATTTAAGAAAATATGGGGCAAAAGTGTAAGATCTTGCCCCATATTGTGAAATGAAATGAGAAAAGTGAAATCTGCATTGCGATTTCACTTTTTTCAAATATAGAAGCTAGTTTTGTCCCAGCCTCATTAATTTTAATTCCTAAACAGAGTCTACCGCAACAGGTTCTTCTTTCGGTTTTTCTTTTCTTGTAGGGATGACCAAATTTAAAATGACAGTAGCTAAGGCCCCTACTGTAATTCCAGAGGATAAAATATAATTTGCCCAATCAGGAGTACTATATAGAACCTCTTTAGGCAGGATTGAAACGGCTATTGTTAATAAGATAGGCATTCCGATGATGATCATATTGCGGTCATCAATTATAATTGGCTGAATCACCTTTATGCCATTTGCAACAATCGCAACACAAACAATTCCAAAAACCCCGTTTATGACAGGCTCCGGTATGCAAGTAATTGCTGTAGAAAGCTTTGGTACGAGACCTAGGCAAATTAAAATCACTCCACTAGCCATGATTACTAATCTGCTCGCAACACCAGTGATTGCCAAAAGCCCGGCATTAGATGAGTAGCCAGTCATTGGTGTACTACCAACTAATGCACCAACAAAGCAGCCAAGACCCTCACCAAAAGAAGCCCTATTTAATCGCTTTTCATCAAGCTCTTTCCCCGTAACCGTCGAAACGACAAACCATGTTCCAGTTGTTTCAATTAAAATGATTAAATAGACGAATACCATCGTTATGATGGCGCTTACATCAAATACAGGACTTCCAAATGGAAGGAGGGATGGAAACGAGAACCAGCTTGCATCCCTAACAGGTGAAAAATCAACACTGCCAAATAAACTTGCAGTCATTGTTCCGACAGCAATGGCTATGATGACAGAAACTAAACGAAAAAATGTTCCGATCCCTTTTAACCTGGGGCCAAGAAGCATGCAAGAAATTAAAACTCCCGCGGAAACTGCCGCGACAAGAATGTTTTCCCCGATGTTCCCTGGTGAATGATAAATGTTATTAAGGCCAATAGGCATTAAGGCAATTCCTACAATAATGATAACTGTCCCGCCAACAAGAGGCGGAATAAACTTTCTAACAGCTTTTGCAAACCATTTTAATGGATATCCGATTACTGCAATAATGATTGCCCCAGGAATTAAACTTCCTGCGATGGCACCAAGCCCTAGTTTCCCGCCGATTGCGGCAATGGCTCCAATAGGCACATATGAAGGCCCCTGTACAACTGGCAGCTTAATTCCTGCACCAGTCTGAATTAATGTGGCAATGCCTGTTCCAAGAAAACACATTTGAATGAAGAAAGAGGTATTTTCTGTACTTAAGGCAAGAAGGCCAGCGATAATGATAGGAGCAATATACAGATCCATTGCCAGAACATGCTGTAAACCAAGGACAAAGGCTTTGCCATAGCCAATCCTATCATCTACACCGATAATAATCCCATTTTCTGGTTTTTTGTCCATTCGGTGTCCCCCTTAAAATATTGTGTTATTAAGCTATTCAGCTTGTTTAAAATAAATACGCTATTAATTTAAAAATTTAGAATATTTAAAATAAAAATTGATGTTTGTGATTTTTACTGAATACTTGCCATATTCTCTTAATAAT